>JAFDJI010000894.1 GCA_019307545.1 Deltaproteobacteria bacterium
AGCGCGCCGTCCACATCCTGCTCCAGGCGTGCGATTCGCTCGCCGAGGCGCACGACGCCCAGCTCGTGCACCGCGATATCAAGCCCGCCAACATCATGGTGGCGCGCCACGGCCGCGCGTTCGACTTCGTCAAGGTGCTCGATTTTGGCCTCGTGGCACTCAAGCCGGAGTGGGAGAAGCAGGGCGACGCGCGCTTGACGCGCGAAGGTTCCGTTGGCGGAACCCCGGCGTACATGGCGCCCGAGGTGTCGCGCGGTCGGACCGTGGACGGCCGCACCGACATCTATGCGCTCGGTTGCGTCGCCTTCTGGCTGTTGACCGGCAACCGGGTCTTCTCGGGAGAGACACCGCTCGCGGTGATGGTGGCGCACGCTTCGGACGTGCCTCGACGCGCTTCAGAGGTGGCCGAGGGCGACATCCCCGAGGCGCTGGATGCGTTGGTGCTCGAATGCCTGGCCAAGGACCCGGGCGACCGTCCGGCTTCGGCAGACGATCTCGCACGGCGCCTCGAAGGGATCGCAGGCGGTTCGCGATGGACTCAAGAGCGCGCAGGCGTCTGGTGGCGACAGCACCGGCCGGCTACTGCTGCCGACCGGGTGCAACCTCAGTGAGGCCCAGGTCCGGGGCCGTGGGAGTCAGGAGCGGCGACGATGTCCGATGCTCCTCGCGCCCGGCACCTGGCGGTGCAACAATGTGTCGGAATGCAGGCAACAATCCTATTGCTGCTGCTCGCCAGGGGCTGGGCGGCTGATACGGATGGAGATGGGCTCGACGACGCCGACGAGGTGCTCATGGGCACCGACCCGCTCGATGCCGACTCGGATGACGACGGCGCCCTCGATGGCCCCGAGGTGGCCGTCGGCAGCGACCCCACCAATCCTGACACCGATGGGGACCGGGTTGCGGACGGTGAAGAGCTGGGAATCATCGCGCCCCATGTGGACACCGACCAGCTCCGGTCGAGCTATCGCACCGACCTCGACCCCGGGATCGTCACCGACCCCACCGAGGCGGACACCGATGCCGATGGGCTGACCGACTACGAGGAGATGTTCCTCGTGGGCAGCGACCCGTCGAACGCCGACACGGACGGGGACGGCGCCCTCGATGGCGACGAGGTCCAGCTGTCGGAAAACCTCGTCACCAACGGGGACTTCGAGGACGGCACCAACGGCTGGACCACCGACTACCCGACCGACCGGTATGCCGTCGTCCAGGACGCCAGTACTGTGTGGGACTGGTCTGCTGGGCTCGGTCGGCTCGGCACCGGCTATGTCTTCGTCGCCAATGCCCCGACGACGTCTGGCCAACGCGCCCGATGTGACACCGTCGAGCTCGAAGCCGACCGCGTCCACTTCTACATCGCCTGGTACACACACGCCTACGCGTACGACGAGTTCTCGTGGCCCGACGACGCGGTCATGCATCTGACGGTCGACGGACAGGCGGTGAGCGGCTGCGACGACCTCCTGATCCCGGAGCTTCCCGAGGAGTTCTACCCGCACGCCTGTCAGATCCCGCCGGTCGACGCCGGCTTCCACGAGATCTGCACCGAGTCGCTCGTGATCGAGGAGCTCTCCAACGACTTCCTCTACGACGATGTCGAGATCCGGGCCGAGACCTTCTCCAGCGACCCTTTCGACGCCGACTCGGACGATGACGGCCTGCTCGACGGGGCCGACTGCGAACCGCTACTCGTGAGCGTCAACCCCATCTGGTTCCTGGACGCTGACGGCGATTTCTATGGTGACGACGAGAGCACCATCGACGACTGTGTCGTCCCTTCGGGGTACGTCGTGCGGGCCGGCGACTGCGACGATTCCGACGACACGGTCTACCCGGGAGCGCCCGAGATCAGCAACGACGGCATCGACCAGGACTGTAACGGCTCGGACCGTTCCGAGGAGCTGACTGGAGGCCAGGCGATCTGCGGGTGCTCGGCAACGCCCGGTCCGGGTTTCCTCGGCGGAATCGTGTTGCTGCTGCTCGGAGGGGTGCGGCGAGAACGGTGATACGGGTCGGGGCCTCGTCGGCGATTTCCCGCTACGATGTCGGGTGGTGGGCCTTCCACCACGCTGCGGCGCGCTCGTTGGTCCATGGGTGCTCGAAGGAGCACGCCAAGAGCCGTGCCCTGAGGACCTCGGCGCTCTCGGGTCGCTTGGCTGGGTCCTTTGCCAGGCAGTCCAGGATCACCCGCTCCAAGTCGGCCG
>JAFDJI010000220.1 GCA_019307545.1 Deltaproteobacteria bacterium
AGCTGCCGCAGCCGATCGGGGGGCTCTTTCTTCGCCATGGCGAGCCATTCCTCTCTGGGGGTGGGTACCTCTGGTCACCAAGACCGCCGCACCTGCCGGCGAACATAACATCCGTCATTTGACCGATGCGTATGTGCGCCGACCCTCGTGGGGCCGAGGGGGCGGATGGAGGTTGCTGCCAAGTAGCCGCCGGTGAGCTCGTGGCGGCGGCCAGATCTCCAGAGATGACGCCTCATCGGCCGACTTCTGGCCGAAATCCGGCCAGATCTCCGGAGATGAGGCCTCATCGGGTGACTTCTGGCCAGAATCCGGCCAATTCTCCGGGGATGAGGCCTCATCGCGCCAGTTCTGGCCGCTATTCGGCGTCCTTGAGCGCCCGCACCACGTCCTCCATCACCTTCTTGCCGTCGCCGAACATCATCAGCGCATTCTCCGCCTCGAAGAGCGGGTTCTTGATGCCGGCGAAGCCGGGCGACAGGGAGCGCTTGATCACGAACACCGTGGTGGCGTCGTGCACGTTGAGGATGGGCATGCCGTAGATCAGCACGATCGCTACGTCGGTGTTGCGGAACTCGTTGTTGATCTCGTCCATCTCGAAGAGCTGGTCGTAGGGCACGTCTGCCTCGGCCAGGAGCACGTTCATGTGGCCGGGCATGCGGCCCGCCACCGGGTGCACCGCGTAGCGGACCTTGGCACCGGCGCCCATGAGCAGGTCGCCCAACTCGCGAACCGCGTGCTGGGCCTGCGCGACGGCCATGCCGTAGCCGGGCACCACGATGACCGAGCGCGCGTCCTCCAGGATCATCGCCGCCTCTTCCGCGTCGGCCTGCTTGACGGTCTTGTAGTCGCGGGCGTTCTCGAACACCCCGGTGGAGTCAGCACCGCCGAATCCGCCGAAGAGCACGTTGGCCAGGCTGCGGTTCATCGCCTTGCACATGATCTGGGTGAGGATGAGCCCCGCCGCGCCGACCATGGCGCCGGACACGATGAGCACCGGCGAGTTGATGGTGAAGCCCGCCATGGCCGCGGCCATGCCGGAGTAGCTGTTCAGCAGGCTGATCACGACCGGCATGTCGCCGCCGCCGATGGGGATGACCAGGCCGATGCCCAACAACATGGTCAACACGGTGAGCCCGCCCAGGGCATAGACCCCGAGCGTGGGATCGAGGAACCAGACCAACGCCACTCCGCCCGCGAGCGCCAGGACCAGCAGGCCGACATTGATCACATGCCGCCCCGGAAGCAGCCTGGGCGCGCTGTTGATGCGCCCCGACAGCTTGCCCCAGGCCACCACGCTCCCGGTGAAGGTCACCGAGCCGATGAGCACCGTCAGGGTCAGCGCCAGGCCGTTCATCCCGGTGATCTGGTCGGCGAGGGTGGAAGTCTCGGCCGTCATCACCCCGATCAGGATGACGTACTGGGCCAGCGCCACCAGGGTGGATGCCAGGCCGCCCGAGCCGTTGAACAGGGCGACCATCTCGGGCATCTCGGTCATCTGCACCCGCCACGCGGCGATGCCCCCGATGAGGCCACCGATGAGCATACCGACCAGGATCCAGGTCCAGTCGATGGTGCCCAATTCGATCAGCTGCCCGATCACGGCCAGCAGCATGGCGACGGCGGCGAGGCGGTTGCCCTGACGCGCCGTCTTCACCCGGCCCATGCGCATGATCCCGACGATGAAGCACAGGACTGAGACCAGGTAGATCAGGTTGGCGACGACGTCGCTGGTCGAGAGGAGTTGCTGTTCCATGATCAGCTCCCCCTCTTTCTGAACATGTGGAGCATGCGGTCGGTGACCGCGAACCCGCCCACCACGTTGATGGTGGCGAAGGCCACCGCGCCGACGGCCAGGGCGATGCCGACCTTGTTGTCACCGACGAGCGACGCCATGGTCATCGCGCCGAGGATGGTGACCCCGCTGATGGCGTTGGCGCCGCTCATCAGAGGAGTGTGCAGGGTCGGCGGCACCTTCGAGATCAGCTGGTAGCCGGCCACCGATGCCAGGAGGAACACGTAGAGCCCCACGAGCATCTGAAATGTCATGACGCCACCTCCTCTTGCAGCGCGGGAAGCCCCATGGCTTCGCGTACCTTGGGATGCAGCACCTGCCCGTCGTGGCAGATGAGCGCCCCGGCCACGATTTCGTCGGCCAGGTCCCAGGTGAATTCGCCTTCGGTCACGTAGTCGAGCACCAGGTTGCGAATGTTGTTGGCGTACATGTCCGAGGCGTGCACCGACAGGGTCGCCGGCAGGTTCAGAACCCCCATGACGGTCACCCCGTGGGCCACCACCACCTCGCCCGCCACCGTGCACTCGCAGTTGCCACCGCGCTCGGCGGCAAGGTCCACGATGACACTGCCCGCTCTCATCTTCTGCACCACCGACTCCGTCACGATGACCGGGGCCGGCCGGTAGGGAATCAGGGCGGTGCAGATGATCGCGTCGGCAGCCACCAGGTGCTTCTCGAGCACTTCCTTCTGGCGCTGCTTCTGCTCGGCCGTCTGCTCCTTGGCGTAGCCCCCCTCTCCGGAGGCGGCTCCACCTTCGACCTCGATGAAGGTGGCACCCAGGGACTCGGCCTCCTCCTTGACCTCGGGCCGTACGTCGCTGACCTCGACCACCGCGCCGAGTCGCCGGGCGGTGGCGATGGCCTGCAGACCCGCCACCCCGGCACCGATAACCACCACCTTGGAGGGGCGGATCGTGCCGGCGGCCGTCATCAACATCGGGAAGATGCGTGGCAGGCGTTCGGCGACCATCACTGCGGCCTTGTAGCCCGCCAGGTTGCCCTGACTGGACAAGGCGTCGTGCTTCTGGGCACGGGTGATGCGGGGGAGCGCGTCCATCGCGAAGGCCGACAGGCGGCGCCCGTTCATCCGCTGCACCAGGTCGAGGCGGTCGTAGGGCCACAGGTAGGACACCACGGAGGCGCCCTCCTTCATCCCATCCACCTGAGCCTCGGTGGGGATGCTCACCTGGACGACCAGGTCAGCCGCCGCCAGGCCCGCCGCACCATCGCCTTGTAGGGTGGCGCCAGCCTCCGCAAAGGCCGCATCATCGATGAAGGCACCCGCGCCGGCACCCGCCTCGACCACAACCTGCAACCCTGCGGCCACAAGCTTTCGAACGGTCGCCGGCGTGGCGGCGATGCGCGTCTCGCCCTCCGCCGGCTCCTTGGGAACGTACACAGTCGTCATACTGTCCTCGCACAGGCTGACCCACATACCGCGTCAACACACGCGAGGCGTACAAAGACGCAATCTCGTCGGTTCAAAGCAGATCGGTGCTCTCCGATGCGGCTCCCTACTGGGGATCAGCCCTGCCACTCGGGGGTCCGGGCCGCTAGGATCTGGCACCATGAACAACCACTCCTTCCTTTTACTCCTGCCTCTTCTCGCCACCATCGCGTCCGCGTGCAGCACGAACCCCGCTCCCGCCGAGGAGGCCGACGTGGTGTCATCGACCGAGGAACCCGTGACCGTGCCACACGACGACGCCGAGGCCTTCGAGGCCAAGCTCACCGTGGACCCTGAACCCGGGTACAAGCACTTCCAGGGCGTCTGGCTGGAACGCGAAGACGGAGACCGCTGGGTCATCGACTACCGCGCGAGGGACTGCTGGACCCCCTTCGACGGGCACCGGGTCCGCGTCGTCGGCGAGCAGTACCAGCCCGAGGGGCAGGCCATCGGGGCGATCCACTTCCGGGTGGAAACGCTCGAGGTCCTCGATCCCATGTCCATGACCTCGCTCGTCTCGGTGGGACCCGAGAAAGCGCTGACGGGCCGGATGGCGCGGGTCTCAGGAGAGCCAGGGACCAAGATGGAGGGCTCCTCCTACCTGGTCTTCACCGCGAGCGACGGCACCGGCTACCAGTTGATCAACCCCACTGCAGTGTCCGACCACGTCGGCACGCAGGTGTCGATCACCGCGCGGCCGGTGGAGCGCTCGCCCTACAGCACGCACATGCCAGGTCCAACCTTGTGGATCAAGGCGACGAGGTAGAGCCTCTCATGCTCCCCCTGCTCTTCGCACTCGCCTGCAACCCACCGCTCGACGACACCGACGACGCGCCCTTCGTCTCCACCCTGCCGACCGCCGATTGCGGCAACCCCAGCTACGACTGGCTCTCTTCGGAGCACATGGGCGAGATCGTGGACTGGGAGTACATCGACGACGCGAGCGTTCCAGCGGCGACCATCGACTTCTTCCTGGAACTCGCGGGGCTCGAGCAGCTCACCCCGGTCCCGCACGGCATCGAGGTCTACCGCATTCGCTACCTCACCCAGGACCGCGGCGAGACCCTGGAGACCACCGGGATCCTGTCCTTCCCGGACGTCGAAGACGCCGCGTCCTTCCCGACGCTCCTCTGGGTTCGGCCCACCATGGGCTTCGCCGACGACTGCGCGCCGTCGGGGGGCCCGCTGGAGCTGATCACCGGGACCGCCCTGCTGGCGTCCTTCGGGTACGTGGTCACCGCGCCCGATCTCCTGGGGATGAACGGGTGGGGCGCGCCTTCGGGGTTCATGCATCCCTACGTGGTCCCGGAGCCGACGGCAGTGGCGTCGCTCGACGCGGTGCGGGCGCTGTGGCATTTCGCGGAAGGGGACGGGGATGCGCCCCCGGTCGACGCAAGCCCGGAGTCACGGACCGTGTTCATCGGCGCGTCGGAAGGCGGCTTCGGCACCTTGTGGGCGGACCGCTACGCCGCTGGCTATGCACCGGAGATCGACGTCGTGGCGGTGGTGGCCTCGGTCCCGCCGTCGGACGTCTACGGCCTCGCCCAGGCGGGCGCCGAGACCTATGGCCCCCCCAGCGAGGGCCTGGCGGGCATCCTCACCACAAACCGGCTCTGGTACGGGAGCAGCGTACCCCTCTCGGAGGTCCTCACCGACGACCCGCCGGCGATGCTTGCGTCCACCCTCGAGTCCGCCATGGCGCAGGCCTGCAGCGGCGGGGACAACCCCCTGGATGACCTCGACACCGTCGAGTCAATCTTCCAGCCGGCATTCCGCGCCGCCCTGCTGGCAGACGACCGCGAAGCCATCGAGCCCTGGTCCTGCTACCTCGCCACCGCGACCCTCGTCGAGTCCGTGGTGCCCAGGGGCAGCGATGCACCCGTGCTCTACCAGGTCGCCGAGAACGACGAGTTGGTGCTGACCGCGGTGGGTCGGGCCGATGTGCCGCGGCTGTGCGAGGCCGGGTACCAGATCGAGTACCTTGAGTGCGCCGGGACAGACCACGTGAGCGGCGCCACCCAGTCCATCCCCCGCCAGTTCGCGTGGTTGGAGGACCGGCTAGCTGGTGTTCCCCTCGCCGAGACCTGCGTCGTCGGGGCGCCGGTGGACTGTACGCAGTAGGTTTGGCCCGCCTGATTGGTCCGACGCGCTCTCCTATGCGGCCTCTTCTCCCGGGAGCCGCCGCACGCTGCCAGGTCGCCCGCGGTGCACCCCGAATAGGGCGAACATCAACACGAAGGCCAACAGGTACGCGGGCAGGTACCGGGCGGACGACGCGAAGGCGAACGCGAGTGCGCCGACCCCGGTGAAGTCCACGGGCGCACGACCAATCGAGAGCCAGGCGACCCCCAGGCCCACCACCGCTTGGACGATTGCGAACCAGGCGTAGGGCGTCAGGCAGGCGTACCGGGGCGAGGGGTTGCCACGGAAGCGCTCCAGGCCCAGGCGCTTCAGGCCATCCAGCACCAGGTACACGGCGGAGACGGTGCCCGCGGCGAAGGGCCCGGCGAGGGCGAGGAGGCCCAACACCACCGCGAGGGCGAGGTTTGCGGCGGCCGAGCAGGCCTGGACTGGGTGGAGCGGCACCCCGCGAAGCCCCGAGCCCCACACGACCTTCGAGTCGGGGTTGTGCACGGTGATCGCCCACCGCGAGCGGGTCGGTCGGCCGTGGCAGCACCCATAGGTGTGGCACCCCACCCGACCGAAGGCCTGGCCCAGCGGGACAGCGAAGGCGAAGGTGTCGATGAAGGCGAGCGGGTCGAGATCGTACCAGGCGGCCAGGGCCAGCACCCCGGCGGTGACCAGGGCAAACCCGCCCTGCCATGCCAGGGTGGTTCGCGCAAGGGTCTCGAGGGGCGCCTGGAGGAAGTCGCGCCACTCCTCCACCACGAGCGCACACAGGCGCGACCCGACCAGGGCCAGGATCGGCACCCCGAGCGCCAGGGCGAGGAGGTAGCTCCCCACCGGCATCCCGGCCTGCAGCTGGCGCGCCGACACCGACCACGCCGCCAGGAACCCGCCCACCGCGGCGAACAGACCGAAGTTCACCAGCGTCCACCGCCCCACCCGCAGAAGCACAACCCGCTCGTGCAACGGGCGCCGCACGGGGTGGCGCTCCGCACCGATATCGGGCGCCGCGTATCGGGCTACTCGTCCAGCCACGCGTCCACCTCCTCGGCGTACGCCGCCATGGAGCTTACCGCCTGCTCGACCGCGAAGTAATCGGGCACCTCCAGCCCGATGAACCGCGCGTCCACCCAGAACGCCTCCAGCCGCGTGCAGCGGTCCGCCTCGTTCCAAAGGGCGAACAGCCCGTACTGCTGGTCCACGGCCATCAGCTGGGTGGAGAACTGCACCGGGTCGGGGGCCAGGGTCCGACCGAGCACCAGGTCGGGTCCCTCCGCAGGGGTGACGCGTGCCATTTCCAGGTGGAATCGATGGGTGACAGTGCCCAGCAATGCCAGGTCGGTCGTCTCCTCCGCCTCGAAGCCGTACTCGGTGCACTCGCCAGCGAGGAAGCACTCGCGGTCGCCCTCTTCCGCAAGGATGGTGTAGGCGAACGCGTCCTCGAACACCTCGTCTCGATGGGGATGGGTCACCACTCCCAGCACCGCGTCCACGGGGTGGCGGTACACCACCAGCCCAGCGGCACCGAGGATCGACACCTCGCCCG
>JAFDJI010000895.1 GCA_019307545.1 Deltaproteobacteria bacterium
AGAACCGACTCACCTGCGGTCTTCCGGAGATAGCGGATGTTGCGGAAGTAGTCCCTGGTGAGCGTCTTGCCGGACTTCACCTCCATCATGATCTGTTCGCTGCCCAAATCGATGACGACGTCGATCTCGTGGCCCCGTGCGTCACGCCAGAACCAGAGGTCGGGATCACGTCCGGCGTGCAGTGCCCGCTTCGCAAGCTCCGAGACCACCCAGGACTCGAAGATCGCCCCGCGGCTGGCGTGGGTGTGGAGTTCACGCGGGTCCCGGATCCGGAGCAGGTAGCAGAGCAGCCAGGTGTCCACGAAGTAGAGCTTGGGCGACTTGATCAGGCGCTTGCCGAAGCTTCGGTAGGTTGGCCGCAGCAGAATCACCACGAAGCTCGTTTCGAGCACCGATAGCCAGCGGCGGGCGGTGGTGTGGTTGATCCCGCAGTCCAACGAAGCGGCTGCCCGCCTTCTGGCTTCAGGGCTCCAACAACACCTTCAAGTGCGCGGGGTTGGCCGCCATCTCCAAGGCGTCTACGCCTTCGCCGAGTGGCCGGCACGCGGAGATGAGCGGCCGTGGGTCGACCGCGCCGGAGGCGAGGAGCCGGAGCGCGGGCTCGAAGGGCCCGCATCGGCTGCCGACCACGGTCAGCTCCTCGATGACCCACGGGGCGGTGGGCACGGGCGCGATGTCATGCGCGGTGGTCTTGAGGACCACGGTGCCCCGCGGGCGGGTGAGGGACGCGGCCAGCGACAGCCCCTCGGGAGACCCGGTGCAGTCCACGGTGAGGTCGGCGCGTTCCTCTGGGCGACCCCGAATGACTTCGGGTGGTAGTAGCGCCAGTCGGTCACGGTTCCGGTCCACCGCGTGCACCCGCGCTTTGGTGAGCGCGAGCACCCGTGCGCACAGCTGACCCAGGCGACCCGCACCAAACACCACCACCAGGTCGGTGGGCTGGACCTGGACCTGTTCGAGGATGCGGAGCGCGGCGGCCAGGGGCTCCACGAACACCGCAACCTCGTCTGGCACCTCTTCCGGAACCCGGTGCAGGTTCCCGACCGGAAGCGTGAACCGTTCGGAGAAGGCGCCGTCCCGCCCGCTGATGCCGAGCACCGTGCGGGTCGGGCAGTGGGTGGGCCGTCCGGCACGGCAGGTGTCACAGGTCCCGCATGGGCAGTTGATCTCGCCCACCACCCGCTGTCCCACCCACTCTGGCGCTGGCGCGGCTTCCACGACCCCCACGAACTCGTGACCGAGCACACCCTGGAACCCCATGTACCCCTTGCACAGTTCCAGGTCGGTGGCGCAGATGCCACCCAGCCGCAGGCGGATTTGCGCCTCCCCCTCGCCCGAAGGCTGAGGGATGTCGCGGAGGGCGGGGCCGTCGGGACCGAGGACGAGCGCGTTCATGGCGTGAATTGTAGCGGGCGGGCCCGTCCTGGTGGAGAATCGGCCCGATGGTCGACCCCCGCTGGCCCCTGGTTCTGTCGATTCCCCTGGCCCTCGTTGGTTGTGAGCCCCGGTACCCCGCCTGCGAGACCGACCAGGTGTTCTCCCGCCCACCGGTGGACCTCGATGAGGTCACCGGCGTAGTGCCCCTGGGGAACCTCAACCCCCCCTCCCACACCTTCCCGACCCGCCATCTCTACTTCTACACCGGGGATCCGGGCTCCCCGCCGAGCAACCCGGCCACCGTGTACTTCCCTGGCGACGGGTGGATCGAGCACGTGGAGCGGAAGGCGTACCAGGACGGGGGTACCGACTACAGCATCCGGTTCGCCATGTGCGACGAGCTGCGAGGCTACTTCCACCACATGGGGAGCGTGGACCAGGCCATCCTCGATCGGGCGGGCCGGTTCAAGCACTGTGAGACCTACAGCACCGCGGACGAGACCGTCACCCGGTGCGAGGCGAGCCCGAACCTGTGGGTGGAGGGGGGCACCGAGCTTGGCACGGTCGGCTTCTACGGCACCGTGGACTTCGGTCTGGACGATCGGCGCCGGGAGATCCCCTTCGCCAACCCCGACCGGTTCCCCCACTTATTGTGGGCCGCGTGCCCGTTCGACTACTCCCCGGACCCGCCGAAGACGGACCTCGAGGCGCTGTTGGGCGCCTGGGACGGCTCGGAGCGTCGGACCACCCAGCCGGTGTGCGGGCGGGTCACCTGGGACGCCCCCGGTACCGCCCAGGGCAACTGGGTGCGTGAGGACGCCCCCGGTGA
>JAFDJI010000896.1 GCA_019307545.1 Deltaproteobacteria bacterium
ATCACGGACAAGGGACGGGTGCTGGTCGCCCGGGCCTACGCCGACTGGGGTCGGTTCGGCCGGTTCAAGCAGTCGCTGCTGATGTCCAACGTGACCATGTTGGAGCTGACCTCGCACGGGATGCAGGACAAGAACCGGGCCGACATCGCCCTGGTGGTGGACGCGCTCGAGTTGGCATTCACCAAGGACTACATCCAGACCTTCGTAGTCGTGAGCGGTGATTCGGACTTCACCCCGCTCGTGATCAAGATGCGGGAGCTGAACAAGCGGGTCATCGGGTGCGGGACGCGCTCGAGCACCTCGCGGCTCCTCATCCAAGCCTGCGACGAGTTCTTCTTCTACGACAGCATCGTCGAGCACAAGCGGCATCGGCCGACCCGCCCGGCGAACGCCAAGAAGGGCTACGACCTGAACGAAGCCATCGGTCTTCTCGTGGACGCCATCGAGGGCCTACAGCGCGAGAACCCCGAGGCACCGCTCGCCTCGGTCGTCAAGTCGGCCATGCTCCGAAAGAGCCCGGACTTCACTGAATCCGACTTCAAGTTCAGCTCCTTCGGACGCTTCCTGGAGGCCGCCCGGGCACAGGGCAAGGTCAAGGTCCTCCGGGATCAGAAGTCGGGCGGCTACCGCGTGGCCACCATGGAGGGCGATCACGAGCCGATGTTGCCCAGGAAGTCTGGCCGTGATGACGCGGCTGCCTCGGAGCAATGGATCGATCCCTACGCCCCTGCCGAGGCGACGAACCTCATCGAGACCCTCGCTGCCAACGGGTACAACCCCCTCTCCACCCCCAGTCGCATGGCGGTCCTCGACCTCTTGGAGCAGGTGGTCGCGGACCGGAAGAAGAAGCGGCGGCGGGTGAACGTCCAGTTCGTCCAGGAGGACGTCCGCAAGCGCATGCGCAAGACGCACCCCGACGTCCCCACCCGCGTCATCCGCAACGTGTTCAACGCCCTGCTCCGGGCGCAGGTGTTCATCCACCGCGATGGCACCCCGGCGCGCACCAGCCTGGCCCCCTTCACCCTGGAGAAGGACGCCTCGGAGATGAACGTCGCGATCACCAACGTGTACCTGGAGATCCTGCACGAAGAGGGGGCGGACCTGTCCGACGCGGGGCTCCTCGCCGAGTTGTTCCTGGGCGACCACGAGCGCAAGCGCAAGGTGGAGGAGATCCTGGCCTGGCTGCACGCGTCCGAAGTCGACGATGAGGATGACGACTTCGACGCACTGCTCTCGGTAGAGCTGACCGAGGACGTCCAAATTCCGGAGGTCGAGGCGGCGATCGAGGTTACACAGGAAGCGGCTCCAACGCCGGAGCCTGTGAGCGACGTCACCGAAGAGGCGCCGAAGAAGGCACGGAAGTCCCGCCCCCGCCGCAAGAAGAAGACCGGAGCAAAAACCGCCGACACGACCGCCGACCGGGACGAGGCCAAAGAAGCGGCCGACGTCACGGAAACGGTTGAGGTTGTGGAAACGGCCGAGGTTGCGGAAACGGCCGAGGTTGCGGAAGCAGCCGTGGAAACGCCCCCCGCCAAGCCGAAGCCGAAGACCCGCCGGAACGCTCGCCGGAAGAAGGCGCCAGCCAAGGAGCCGACGGAGACCGAAGGCAGCGAGGAAGCAGGCTAGTCGGCTGTCCGGGCTATGCCCGACAGCCTCCTGGTTCAGAATCCCGCTGCTGGCACCGTGATCTGGCGAATCACCCGCACGGCGGTGGGGTCCCCGGCGATCTCTTGTGAACGCTGGGCCAGCCGTTCCAGCTCTTCGCGGGAAAGCGGCCGATCCATCACCGAAAGGTCGTAGGCGATCCCAATGTCGAAGTCGCGATGGCTGGACCCCAGGTTGCTCGCCTCGGCCTCGTAGATCGCGTCGTCGATAGCCTTCTTGGTGCCGCGCGCGGTGGAGTGCACCACGCTCAGGATCACGTGCCCCCGCGCGTTGTCACGCACCGACATCTGGGCCCGCGGGGCATACACGCAGTCTCGGATCGACCCGTAGCGGGACATGCCCTCCATGGTGCCCGCGACATGCCGCGCGATGCGGGGCTGGGCCTCCTGGGTGGCCGCTCCGATGTGCGGTGTGCACATGATCCGCGGCTCCTCCGCATAGGGGTTGGTCCAGGGCTCCAGCCCGGGGCCGGGCTCCTCCGGATACACGTCGACCGCGGCCCGACGGATCGCCCCACCGCGCACCGCGTCGAGCA
>JAFDJI010000897.1 GCA_019307545.1 Deltaproteobacteria bacterium
GCTGCTCCGGCTGCTGGCCTGGCTGGACCCGCCCGACCGGGGTGAGGTGTTCCTGGACGGTCGGCCGGTGCACGAGGTCGGCCCTGTGCAATGGCGCGCTCGGGTGACCCTGGTTCCGCAACGTGTTCCGGTGTACCCCGGCTCTCCCCGGGTGTTCGCCGACGCGGTGGCCCGGTTGAGCGCCCAACGCGGGCGCAATGGAATCGACCCGGTGGAGATCGCCGCGCGGTGGGACCTGGAGGAGGCCGCCTGGGACAAGTCCTGGCTGGATCTGTCCGGAGGGGAGCGCCAGCGCGTCGCGCTCGCCATCGCCCTGTCCCGCGACCCGGAGGTGCTGCTGCTCGACGAGCCCACTGGCGCGCTGCACCCGGAAGCGGTTCGCGTGGTGGAGGCAGACCTCGCCGAACGCACCGTGGTGTGGGTCACGCACGACCGGGTGCAGGCCGAGCGGCTCGGCGGGCGGCGCCTGGAGATGTCGCGTGGTTGACCTCATCCACCTCGGTGCCGGGCACGTGGCCGCCGCCGCGGTGCTCATCCTCGTCAATGGCCTCCTCTCCCTGTGGCTGGGCCTGGGGGTGGAGCGTCGCCTCGCCATCGCCTCGGTGCGCACCGTCGTTCAACTCCTCGTGCTCGGCTACGTACTGGTCCCGGTGTTCGCGTGGGACTCGCCCTGGTTGGTGCTGGGTCTGGGCCTGGTGATGACGGTGCTCGCTGGTCGGGAGGCGGTGAAGCGCTCGGATCACGCCTACCGGGGCATCCAATGGGCCGCCTTCACCTCGTTGCTGGTGGGGTGCGGTGCCACCGCGCTGCTGGGCACCTCCGTCATCATCGGGGTGGAGCCCTGGTGGGAGCCCCAGTACCTCGTCCCGCTCCTGGGGATGGTCCTGGGCAATGCCCTCACCGGGATTTCCATTGGCCTCGAACGGTGTCTGGTGCTGTTGGATGAGCAACGTGGCCGGGTGGAAGGCCTGCTCGCCTTCGGCGCCACCTGGTGGGAGGCGGCGCGTCCCGTCGCCGCCGAGTCGCTCCGGGTGGCAATGATCCCGATCCTCAACTCCATGAGTGTGGTGGGATTGGTCACCATCCCCGGGATGATGACCGGCCAACTCCTCGCCGGAAGTCCGCCCGAGCAGGCCGCTCGGTACCAGATGATCATCATGTTCATGATCGCGGGTTCGGTGGCCCTGGGGTCGGTGGTGGCGATCCTGTGGACCGTGCGGGCGATGTTCGACGACCAACACCGCCTGCGTGCGGAGCGTATCTGGCGGCGGTGAGGGACTGCTCAGGATGAATTCGAGCCAGGGGGAGCGGGGGAAGGCGCGAGGTTCTTTTCAATCGGGCCTGAGATCGAGAAGCGCGCTCGGGCATGGCGGTTTGAGATCGCTGCCATCGCCTCCAACTTGGGGCGAAGCCTCTGCAGGGGACGATCGAGCAACCACGGTGCGACGGCGTCGAGGGCGGCGAGAAGTCGTTCCGGGAACCCTCCGATGATGGCTTCGCGACGGCGGCCACGCATGGCGCGGTAGATGCGCTCCGCCGCGAATTCCGCAGGATGGACCGGGATCCGGAGCTCCTCCAGCTGGTCCCTCGAGGCGGCGGTCATTTCGGTGTCCACCGTCCCCGGAAACACGGTGAGCACCCGCACATTCGTTTCGAGGAGGTCCCGGCGCAAGGCCTTCGCGAAACCTCGGAGTCCAGACTTCGCGGCCACATAGGGCGCCTGCAGGGGAAGTCGCGTGAGCGCTGACATGGAGGAGACGTTGACCACCAGCCCTTCGGGTCGGTCGAGGATCGCGGGCAAGGCGAGCCGGGTCAGCCACAGCGGTGCGATCAGGTTGACGGTCACCAGGTACGCGATCTCCTCTGGGGTGTGGTCCTGCATCGTCGCCGTCAGCCCGTCGCCCGCGTTGTTGACCAGCACGTCGATCTGCCCGAACTGGTCCAGGGTCCGATCGACCAGGGAGGCCAAGGCGTGGTGCTCGGTGACGTCGGTCGGGACGACCAGCCCCCGATCCGGGTTGGTGCTGGAGGCGAGCACGGCATTGAGTCGGTCCTCCCGGCGCGCCGCGAGCGCCACCTGGGTCCCGCACGCCAACAACAACCGCGTGAGGGCGGCACCGATCCCCGAACTGGCGCCGGTTACAATCGCGACCTTGTCGGTAAGTTCCATTCGCGGTCGGCTCCAACGCGGGCATGGT
>JAFDJI010000016.1 GCA_019307545.1 Deltaproteobacteria bacterium
CAGCGATGCATAGGGGATGGCCTGTCCATCGGCAGCGGTGACATCCACCCGGAGGCGCCCGCCGAAGATGTCGTTGGAGTTCATCGCCGCCGAGCTGTCCTCGGTGATCGCGCGCTCGTACTCCAGGGTGGGGCCGATCACCACCTCGTACAGCTCCGAGCAGATGACGGCGTTGGGACGCTCGGCATTGCGGTACCGCTTCCCCTCCAGCTGCCAGGTGGTGCGCCCCAGGTACCACGCCGCCGACCCATACAGTGCGTAGCCGATCTCAGGGTCCTCCCCTCCAAAGGCCACGTCCGTCGGGAAGCCGAGCACGTCGGCCTCCAGGAGCATGTCGATCCCCGCGACGCTGTACAGCTCCGCGGTGGCACCGCCGATGATGACGTCAGGCGTCGACCCCAGCTCCCGGAGACCGGGGCCCCATCCCGTGTCCTCCACGAAGTCGAACACCGTCCCGTGCAGGCCGAGGTCCGCGGGACCGAGCCCATAGCGAACCAGCCTCACCCCGCCCACCGTGTGGCGCTTGTCACCAAAAATCCCCAGGTTGGGGTTGTCCATGAATACCTGCTGGCGGTTGGCCTGGCCCACGAGGGCGGTCAGGTCCCAGGCACCGGTGCGGTACAGGACATGGACACCCTGGATCGAGGTGTCGATGTCGATGTCGACGTTGCGGTTGAGGTTCAGCGCCAGGCCCGTGCCGAAGGCACCGTAGAAATCACCCAGACGGAACTCCACCTCCCCGCGGGTCCAGCGGAGCCCCACCTTCTCCAGGTTGAGGTACCAGTCCCCCTCGAAGGGCCCCCAGAGGTCCCGGGAGAGCAGGTCTCGCTCCTTGTGCATCACATCGTCGAGGATGTACCGGTTGGCGGTGAGCATCACCTGGTCCACCTGGAGCAAGGCGGTCCAGGGACCGGTACTCAAAGACAGGTTCAACCGGTTCACCTGCTCGAAGTAGTTGAAGATGGCGCGATCCTCGAAGCCTTCGAGCCGCTCGTCGCGCACCTGGTAGCGCAGCTCGAAGTCGTCGGTCACGGTGATGGAGACCCGGGGACCTTCGGTTTCGGGCGCCTGTCCCGAAGCGACGGCGGTCCACCCCACCGCGAACAGGACCACTGCCCAAGGCCGGGTAGGTTTCATCCTCACTCCCCGGTTTCGAACGCTATTCTGCCGGCGAAGCGGCGGGCTCGGCGGCGGTGGGTTCGGCAGCGGCGGGCTCGGCGGCGGTCCCTACTTCCGCGGCGAGAAGCGCCTGCACCTGGGTACGCACGTGCTCCTCGTCACCCGGGTTGTAGCCGGTGTGGATGGCCGCGATCTCGAAGTTGCGGTCGATCAGCACCGAGAACGGCAGGGTCTTGTTCGGGTTGTAGACCACCAACGCGCTGGAGTCAGGGTCGTAGAGCACCGGGAAGTCGTATCCACTGCGCCTGATGAAGGGCTTGACCTGCGGCTTGGAGCGCGCGTCGTCGGTGGTGACGGCGAGGACCACGAAACCGCTGTCGCGCAGGTCATCGTACATCCGCTGCCAGTGCGGCATGGCATCCTTGCACGGCGCGCACCAGGTGGCCCAGAAGTCCAACAGGACGACCTGGCCCCGGTAGTCCTCGAGGGTCACGGTCTGGCCGGACAGGTCTCGGAGAGTGAAGTCGTGCGCCGGCGTGCCGGCACCAGCCAACGGAGCGAACAGCACCGCCACCGCCAGCATCGATGCCCCGAACAGGTCACGCCAGGTCATGGAAACTCCTCGTGGTGCCATTGGACGGGCCCCGCCCCTGCCCATTCGACCGGGGTAGTATCGCAGCGCTCCTGGGGCCGCAGGCTCGTTTCCGTCGCTTTTGTGTCAGTCTCACCCCGAAGGCAATCGGGTTAGGCACGCTGGCATGGTTTCCCGCATCCTCATCGTCGACGATGAACCATCGATCCGGAAAGTCCTCACCGCCCATCTTCAGCGGCTGGGGCACGAGATCCAGACAGCCGAGGACGGGGGCGCCGCCATCGGGTTCCTCGAACAGGACACGTTCCACCTGGTGGTGAGCGACCTCAAGATGCCGGTGGTGGACGGAATGGCCCTCCTGCGCTGGGTCACCGACAACCAGCCGGGCCTCCCGGTCATCCTCATTACCGCCCATGGCACGGTGGACAGCGCGGTCGAGGCCATCAAACGGGGAGCCTTCGACTACATCACCAAGCCCTTCGACCGCGACGAGCTCCAAGGGGTCATCAACAAGGCGCTGACCGTCGAGCAGCGCAACACCCGGCGATTCCACCCCGAGCCCGGGGGTCGGTTCAAGATCGTCGGCAACACCCCCGCGATGTGCGAGCTCTACCAGCTCGTGGAAAAGGTCGCTCCGTCCCCCACGACCGTCCTGATCACCGGGGAGTCGGGCACCGGAAAGGAGCTGGTGGCACGAGCGCTCCACGCCCACTCCGACCGCAAGGACGAGCCTTTCATCCAGATCAACTGCGGCGCCATCCCCGAGAACCTGTTCGAGGCCGAGCTCTTCGGCTATGAACGCGGCGCCTTCACCGGTGCAGTGTCCTCCAAGCCGGGCCGGTTCGAGCTGGCGGACGGCGGGACCCTCTTCTTGGACGAGGTGGGCGAGCTACCGCGCGACATGCAGGTGAAAATCCTGCGTGCGCTCCAAGAGCGGCACATCGATCGCGTGGGGGGGCTCAAGCCCCTCGAGGTGAACGTCCGGGTGATCGCGGCCACCAACGTGGACCTCCACCAAGCGGTGAAGGAAGGCTCCTTTCGGGAGGATCTCTACTACCGCCTCAACGTGATTCCGCTCCACCTGCCGGCCCTGCGTGCGCGGACGGACGACATCCCCCTGCTGGTCGAGCACTTCCTGACCAAGTTCAACGATCGCCTCGGCAAGAGCGTGCAGCGGGTCGCCCCCGAAGCACTCGCCGCGCTGTTGGTGTACCCGTGGCCCGGGAACATCCGCGAGTTGGAGAACCTCATGGAGCGCTCGATCCTCCTCGCAGACGGCGAGACCCTTCACCTGAACGACCTACCCGGGCTGCGCGGCGGAGGCCTGGCCCAGCCGCCGGAGGAAGAGCTGGATGCACTGGGTCTCAAGGAGTACGTGCGGGTGCACACCGCGAAGCTGGAAAGGGCCCGCATCCAGCTGGCCCTCAAGAGGGAGGACCACAACGTGACCCGGGCGGCGAGGCGCCTCGGCATTTCGCGCAAGTCGCTGCAGACCAAGATGAAGGAGTACGGGCTGCGCAATAGTTGACGCTCCAGCCCCACAGCGCCTAGCCTGCGCGCGGAGGTGCCGTGCACCGCACCCTGGCCGCCACCGCCATCATCGTAGCGGTCCTCGCGACCCCTTCTGCCCGGGGCGCCGAGGTGACCGACATGCCCCCCAAGCTCCGGGGCGACGTGCGGATCGACTACTTCGGCGCCTTGGAGCACGGCGACCTGCGCGAAGGCGACGAGACCTTCGGGAGGCGGCACGGGAACCGGCACGAGGTCCTCTACACCCTGGAGTTCGCACCGATCGACGGGTTGGCGGTGTGGTTCCGGGTGGACACGACGCTCACCACGGCGGTGGCCTTCACCGATCCCCACGAGATGCTGTACGACCCGGTGACCGAAACCGGGACCTACCAGGGAAGCGAGACCCTGCCGGGGTCCGAGGACTCCTACCGGCGCCGGGGCGGCGGCCTCGACGGACTGTGGATCGGCGTCGGTGCGGGGCCCTTCTCTGAATCCTGGCGCATCAGCCACCAGACAACCTGGCGGCTGGACGTCGGTTTTCGCACCCCCAACCCCAACAACACTTTCTGGACCTCCTCTGGCCAGCACCGCGGTGCCGCTCCCGGAGGTTCCGCGTTACTGCTGCGCGGTGCGTGGTCCCAGGAGAACGAGCCGGTAGACGCATACCTGGTCGGAAGGGTCCTTTACGAGGGGCGCGTCACCGTGGACGTGACGGACGACGACGGCACGACGATCGCGTCCGACGTGACGGTGAAGCCCGCGACTGAGATCGATGTCACCGCCGGGATGGAGCTGATCGCCGGCCGGGATGCGTCCCGCGGGGAGCGCTTCGCGTTCGACCTGTTCTGCGGTTTCGGGTACCGCTCCTATGCCCAGATCCCGTCGGGCGTGCTGCTACCCCACGTGCTGGAGCACTCGCTTGGGGAGCCGGTTCACCGATCCGCGCATGTGCTGGGTACGGCCGGGCTCGGACTCGTCTACCACCTCAACCAATACTTCGGGGCACGGCTCGCTGGATCCGGGACCTATGCCACTCCCCATCGCCTGGAGGACGTGTACCCGGTGCGAACCGGGTACGACACCGTGGTCGTCGGAATCCAGGCCTCGGTGGAAGGCCACCTGCGCTGAACGCAACGCCGATCACTCAAGCGCTGGGCGGCGGGTTCCTAGCGTTTCGCCTCGTCCAACACCTGGTGAAGCGATTGGTCCTCGGGCCAGTCTGTCTTCACCAGGTCCACCAGGTCGTCGATGATGCCGGTCTTGCGCGCGTAACGCAGCGCTCCGCGCCAACCATCGACGACTTCGGGGTGGGCCACGCCTTCGGTGGGGATGCGGGTAGCGATGAACTTGGCGATCTGGGTGATTTCCGGCTCGTCGTGGGGCATCGGGACCACTCCACTATTGGTGTGTCAACACCTATCCTCATGTAGTTTACCAGGTTTACGCCCGAATCAGCAGACGCACCGATAAAAATCGCCCGACGGGTCTCGCGACCTCCTACTCGCTGCGGCGATGCAGACCCAGCGGCAGGGGCGGCTGGGTGGCCTTGACCACCCGACGCTCATGGTCGAGGAGCCACGCCTTGACGTCGGTGCCCGCCGCATAGCCGACCAACTCGCCGCGCGACCCGACCACCCGGTGGCATGGCACCAGGAGCGGGATGGGATTGGCGCCAGCGGCCGCGCCCACCGCCCTGGCGCCCAAGGGCGTGCGCAGGTGATGCGCCAGCGCCCCATAGGTGACGGTCTCGCCGAAGGGCACCTCGCGCAGGGCCGCCCAGACCGACTGCTGGAAGGGCGTGCCAACAGGGGCGACCGGGACCGTGAAGGTGGTGCGGTGTCCCTTCATCCAGGCCGCAACCTCGGCCGCGGCCACGGCGAGCGCCGCGTCGTCAAGCTCTGCGTCGAGGTCCCGGGGTGGGCCCGCCCCCCAGGCTGTCTGCAGCACCACCCCAGCGACACCGGCCAGCCAAAAGGGGCCGATGGGGGTCGCTACTTCGGTCCAGGTGAGCTTGGCCGTCATGCCCCTCCGCTATCTCGTCCAGGTGCTCCCACCCATCCACCCCGTTCGAGGAAGTCCTCGACCGCATGTCCGATCGGCGTGGCGTGGCCGAGCAGCCCGGCGTGACCCGCCTTGGGGAGGAAGATCAGCTCGGAGCCCGGGATCCGCTCGTGCATGCGCCTACCCACCCGGGGTAGCGAGAACCGATCTCTGCCACCAACGACGACCAGGGTTGGGACGGTCACGGTGGGGAGCGCGTCTTCGGCGCTGTGGGCCTGCGAGGCGAGCGCCAGCGCCTTGAAGCTCCGGCCTTCGAGGCGTCGAAGGTGGCGCAGGAAGGGAGCGAATTCCCCGTAGGACGCGCCGGATTCGATGATTCCGAGCACGCGCCCAGCGACCCAGGTGGGCCGGGAGAACCGCCCGCCAATCCGGAGAACGCGGGTCACCACGCGCGACGGGGTCGGGCGGAAGACCGCCAGCGCGAGCCGCCCGAAGTGGGGCGCGAAAAAGGTGTCGAACGGCCGTCCGTAGGTGCCGAGCAGGTTGACGATCGCGCTCACCCGCTCGGGAAACCGCTGCCACGCGACGAGGTTGACCTGACAACCCAGGGAGAATCCGACGAAAACCGCCTTCTCCTCCGGGTCGGCGACTGCGTCAAGCACCCGTCGCAGGTCGTCCACCGTCGACTCGATGCTGATCGAACGTGGGTCGCGGGCGTTCTCGGAGTCCCCATGTCCACGGTAGTGCCAGGTCAGCAGCCGTGCGCGTCCCTCCAGGCGTCGCAGCAGCGGACCCAGCAGATGGCCGTCGTTGGCCAGGCCGTCGTTGAAGACGACCAGCGGACCCTCACCCCGGACCCGGTACGCCAGCCGGGTACCGTCCGCCGCGGTCGTGGTGGAATGTATCATCGGTCTTTGGGCTCCCACTTCAGCAGTTGTTGGTATGCCTCCCGCCGGGTCACCCTCCAGCGCCCGGCGAGCACCTTTGCGACGTCCTTCAGACTCGTCCCTTCGAGCGTCGGTGACACCGGGCGAAGGGGCTGACCCGGGCCTATCACCAGCACACACTCCCCCTTGATCGCGTCCCGCGTCCCGAGGTCGGTGGCGAGCGCCGCCAGGGTGTCACGCCGCACCTCCTCGAAGGCCTTGGAGAGCTCGCGGCACAGACAGGCTTCTCTTTCCGGCTGTAGGGCGGCCATCCGTCCGAGCAGGTCCACCACCCGGCTCG
Organism: Deltaproteobacteria bacterium; assembly: GCA_019307545.1. Lineage (GTDB taxonomy): Bacteria > Myxococcota_A > UBA796 > UBA796 > JAFDJI01. Next base: position 6,452 of record JAFDJI010000016.1, read on the forward strand.
GCGCCTCGAACACCACCACCGTCTCCCCCCGCTCCAGGGCGGCACGCGCCCACCCGCTCCGCCCCTTGCGTGATGCGAAGCCGAGGAACGTGGAGGGGACCGCCGGGAACCCGGTGGCGGCGAGGGCCGCCGCCAGGGCACTGGGCCCCGGCACCGACCGCACCGGCACGCCCAGGCGATGGGCGGCCGAGACCACCGTCGCGCCCGGATCGGAGATGCCAGGCGTTCCAGCCTCGCTCACCAAGACGATCTCCTCGTCTCGTGCCCGCTCCGCCACCCGATCGCCGATCTCCGACTCGTTGTGGCCGTGCAGCGCCAGCAGCTCCGGGGCCCGCAGCCCCGTGGCGGCGAGGAGCTTGCGAGCCGTCCGGGTGTCCTCCGCCGCGATGGCGTCAGCGCTGGCGAGCACCTCCTGCGCACGGGGCGAGAGGTCGCCGAGGGTGCCGATGGGGGTCGCGACGAGCCACAGCGCCATGTCAGCGTCCGTCGAAGGCGTCGTCGAACCACTCCACCGACCATCCGGTCGGGTCGAGGTCCACCACCGCTATCAAGAAGCAGACCTCGCGGGGGTCCTCGGGCTGCTCCAGCATCCACGCCTCTGCCGCGCGGACCATCCGGGTGCGCTTCGCATAGCTGATGGACTCGAGCCCGGATGGATCCTCCAGGGCCCGTGCCTTCACCTCGACGAACCGCACCGCGCCGTCGCGCCCGACGACCAGGTCCAACTCCCCTCCCCTCCCGCGCCAGTTGCGGTCGAGGACGGTCCACCCCTCCTGCTCCAGGCAATCGGCGACGAAGGCCTCAGCCCGAGCGCCCCGAGCGAGGGCCGCGCGCCGGTCCTCCACGCCCATCGCGTGGCTACTTGCGCTTGTACTTCGCCGACTTGCGGAAGCCGCGAATCTCCCGCAGGCGTGCCGACTTGCCCCGGCGGGAGCGCAGGTAATACAGCTTGGCCCGACGGACCTTGTGGCGCGACTTCACCTCGACCTTCACCACGTTGGGTGAGCTGGCCGGGAAGATGCGCTCCACACCCACGCCAGATGAGATCTTGCGCACGGTGAAGGTGGCGCGGGGGCCGCCCTGCCGAATGCTGATGACGGTGCCCTCGAACACCTGGATGCGCGTCTTTTCGCTTTCAGAGATTCGAACGTGCACCCGAACGGTGTCGCCCGTGCGAACGTCGACCGGCTCGCGTGTCCGCTGCTCGACGATCTCCTTCTCGATGGTCTGGAGGAGGTTCATGTGGGCACCTCTGCAACCGGGGCGGCTTATTCGTCGGACCCGGTTTCGTCAATGTCGAGGTATCCACCCTCCGCGGTCTCGTCCCCTTCGAGGCGCGCCTGGTAGCGGACCCAAAGGTCGGGTCTGCGCTTTTCGGTGCGTGCCTCGGCCTTGATGCGTCGCCACTCCGTGATGCGCAGGTGATGCCCGGACAGCAACACCTCGGGGACCTCCAACCCATTCCACGCCGCGGGCCGGGTGTACTGCGGGTACTCCAGCAACCCCTCGACGAACGACTCCTCCCCCGCGGAGGCCTCGTTTCCGAGCACACCCGGCACCAGCCGGGCCGTGGCATCCACGATGGCCGCCGCCGCGATCTCCCCTCCGGTGAGCACGAAATCCCCCAGGGAGATCTCCTCGTCCACCAGCGTCTCGATACGGGCATCGATGCCCTCGTAGTGGCCGCAGAGCAACACGACATGCGATCTACTCGCCAACCTTCGCGCCATGGAGAAATCGAACACCCGTCCGGAGGGGGTGGTGAGGACCACCCAGGAGTCTGCGGTGCGGACCGCCTCCAGCGCCCTCGCCACCACATCGACCTTCATCACCATGCCCGCGCCACCGCCGTAGGGCGCATCGTCGACGGTGCGGTGACGCCCCTCGGCGTGGTCGCGGATGTCGTGGACCCCGATCTCCAGCACCCCCGCCTCCACTGCCCGGCCCAGGATGGAGCCGGTCACCAGTGGCCGGACCAGATCCGGGTGCAAGGTGAGGATGTCGAAGCGAACCATCACGACTCGCTTTCCAACGCGCCCGGGGCAATCTCCACCCGGCCGGCTTCCAGGTCGACCGCCAAGACGTACCGCTCGAGCGCGGGCACGAACACCGTGTCGTCGCCGACTCGCACCTCGAACACCTCGGCGCCAGCAGTCTGGTGGACCCCGACCACCTCCCCCACCTGCTGGGCCCCACAGAACACTGGCAACCCCTCCACCTGCCACAGGTAGAACTCATCCGGTGCCAGAGCGGGCAGATCGGAGGTCGGTACGACCAGCCGCCATCCTTGCCACTGCGCCGCCGCCTCGCGACCGACGACGCCCCCGATCTGACCCAGGAACCGCTTTCCCGCGCCCGGACGCACCGACAACGAGACCGCGAACCGCCGACCGGTGCCAGGGTCCACCAGGATGGCCGGCCACTCCCCCTGCCGTAGGTAGGTGTCCCGGTTGTGGAGGTGCAGCCGCACCTCGCCCATCAACCCGAACACGCCGGAGACGAAGCCCAACTCGACCTCGTCCTCTTGCCGGCCAGTCCCCGACAGGGGGGTGGGGCTATTCCTCTGCTCCGAGGGCATCGGAGTCGAGCAGATCGAGCGTGGCCTTTTTGTGGCCCGCTGCCGCAGACAAAATCGTGCGGACGTAGTGGAGCACTTGCCCGTCGTTGTTGGTGAAGACGTTGCGGTCTTCGTCGTGCACCGTCATCTCCAGGATGTACGCGGCATCGCCCTCGACCATTCTGATGTTCACCTCGTCGGCGTGCTTGACGAGGGGATCGACGAGGTGGTGGACAAGCTGTTCCATCAGGCCTGCTCTCCGGGCTGCGCACCCTGCTCGCGGTAGCGCTTGATGAGGTGCTCCACGGTATCGGAGGGCTGGGCCCCCACGCCCAACCAGTAGTCGACGCGCTCGAGGTCGAGCTTGAGATCGATCGGGTCCTTCATCGGGTCGTAGTAGCCAAGCTGCTCGATGAAGCGGCCGTCGCGGGGCGATTGGCTGTTGGCGGCGACGACTCGGTAGAAGGGCTTCTTCTTGGCACCCATTCGGGTGAGACGGAGGCGAACCATGCAGACTTCCTGAGATGCGTTGTCGACGGCCGGACTTAGTGCGCCGATGGCGCCTTGTCAACGAAGGGAGGCCCTAGAGCGGGATGTTGCCGTGTTTCTTGGGTGGATTGCGCTCTCGCTTGCTGTCGAGGGAGTCGAAGGACTGGATGAGCCGGATGCGGGTGTCCTCCGGGCGCAGGATCTCGTCGATGTACCCCAGAGACGCAGCGCGGTACGGGTTGGCGAAGGCGGCCCGGTACTCGGCCACCAGTTCCTTGCGGCGCTTCTCGGGGTCCTCCGCGCTCGCCAGCTCGTGGCGGTAGATGATGTTCACCGCGCCCTCCGGGCCCATCACCGCGATCTCCGCGGTCGGGTACGCGAAGTTCAGGTCGGCGCGGATGTGCTTGGAGCTCATGACGTCGTACGCCCCGCCGTAGGCCTTGCGGGTGATGAGGGTCACCTTGGGTACGGTCGCCTCCGCGAAGGCGTACAGCAGCTTCGCCCCATGCTTGATGATGCCGCCATACTCCTGTGCGGTGCCCGGGAGGAACCCCGGCACGTCCACCAGGGTGAGGAGCGGAATGTTGAAGGCATCGCAGAAGCGCACGAAACGCGCCGCCTTTCGGGAGCTGTTCGTATCCAGGCACCCCGCCAGGTGCGCCGGCTGGTTGGCCACCACCCCCACCGAGCGCCCGTTGAGGCGGCAGAAGCCGATCACGATGTTCCGCGCGTACTGGGACTGCACCTCCAGGAACCGTTGGTCGTCCACCACCGCGTGGATCAGGTCCCGGATGTCGTAGGGCTTGTTGGGGTTCACCGGGACCAACTCCACCAACTCCGGGCAACTGCGGTCCGGCGGGTCATCGGTGGGTCGTCGTGGGGCCTCCTCCATGTTGTTCTGGGGGATGTAGGACACCAACTCGCGCAGCAGCGCCATCATCGCGGCCTCGTCCGGGACCATGAAGTGGGCCACCCCGGACTTGGCGTTGTGGGTGGTCGCTCCGCCCAGGTCCTCCTGGGTGACCTCCTCGTGGGTCACGGTCTTGATGACGTCGGGACCGGTCACGAACATGTAGGAGGTGCCGTCCACCATGGCGATGAAGTCCGTGATCGCGGGGCTGTACACCGCTCCTCCGGCGCAAGGTCCCAGGACGGCACTGATCTGCGGGATAACCCCCGAAACGAGGGTGTTGCGCAGGAAGATGTCGGCGTAACCCCCCAGCGACTGGACCCCCTCCTGAATGCGAGCGCCCCCGCTGTCGTTCAACCCGAGGAGGGGGGCGCCGTTGCGTGTGGCGAGGTCCATGAGCTTCACGATCTTCGAGGCATGTCCGGTGGCCAGCGAGCCACCGAGCACGGTGAAGTCCTGGGCGAACACGTACACCAGCCGCCCGTCGATCTTGCCGTACCCCGTCACCACGCCGTCCCCCGGGAACACCTGCTCGTCCATCCCGAAGTCCCTGCACTGGTGGGTCACCAGGCGATCCAACTCCACGAAGCTGCCGGGGTCGAGCAGGGCCTCGATCCGCTCCCGGGCCGTCCACTTGCCCCGCTCGTGCTGGCGACGGATGCGCTCGGAGCCGCCTCCCTCCAACGCCTTGGCCTCGATCGCGTCCAATCGGTCGACGAGCTGTTTGCGGTCCATGCCCCCTCCAGTGGGGCACGTCCTTAACCCACCGATCATCGGGTGCCGTGCTCGCAACCATGCAATCCCCTTGGCGTCCAAGAACGGCCTGGACTATTCTGGTGGGTCTCCCCCGGAGCTGCCCTGATGCGTATGCGCACTGCATTGCTCACTTTCGTCGCGCTGTCGGCCACCGCCTGCAAGGGCAACCAAGACGACACCGGCTTGTACGAGCCCGGATGCATCACCGTCGACGGCGAAGGGAGGTACCGCTACCTGGCGGACGCGCTCGAGGTCGCCGACGCAGGCTCGGTAATCCGTCTGTGCAGCGCAGACGTCGAGGAAAGCGTGGTCGTCTCCAAGGACGTGACCATCACCGGGGCCGGGTCGGACAGCACCCACTGGTTCGCACCCACCAACGAGCCTGCGATGGTGGTCATGGGCGGGGTGAGCGTCACGGTCACCAACCTGCAGATCATCTCCACCCGAAACGGCATCACCGTCGAAGAGGGCGGCGCGTTGGTGGTGGAGAACATGGAGATCCTCGGCGCCGGGAGCTACGGCATCGAGGCCACTCGGGCCACCGTCACCGCCACCGGCCTGGTGGTGGAGGACGCGCTCTGGGGTGGCATCCGCATGGACGGCGGGACGCTGGACCTCGACAGCTCCCGCATCGACGACTGTGTGGGTTGGGGCGTCCTCCTGGAGGGGGGCGCCATCGGCACCCTGTCGGAGAACACCCTCCGGGAGACCTTCCTCTCCGACGAGTCCGCCTCGGAATGGGACGGCTGGGCGGTGGGCGTGAAGGGCGGTTCTACCGTCGACATCACCGGTGGCCACCTGGATGGCAACGTGCTGGGCGCGGTGTATGCCGAAGGGCTCTCTGCGGTGACCCTGGACGGGGTCGACGCCGACGGCAACTACTTCGGCCTGTGGATGGAGAACAGCACCCTGGACGTGGCGAACACCTCGATCGACATGCCCGAGCAGTACGCGATCCTCGCCGTCGCCGGGAGCACGGTCACCCTGACCAACGTGGAGCTCACCGCGAACCCGGAGACCTCGCCCTTCGAGGACGACACCAACTACCTGAACGGCGGCTACGGCATCCTCATGCAGGCGGGCGCCTCGCTCACCATTGCCGACGGCCTGATCTCCGGGTTCAACGGCGGTGGTTTCTACGTGGTCGGCACGGTGACGGAGAACATGCCGGTGACCCTCACCAACACGGTGGTCACCGACAACGGCGGCCAAGGCGGCATCTTCCAGTGGGCCGACCTCACGTTCACCGATGTCACCTTCAGCGACACCCGCAACCACGACGAGTTGTGCCTCGAGAGCTACACCTGGTCCTGCAACTGGGCGCTGGCCGCCTTCCAGGCGGACGTCACCTGGACGGGCGGCGCCCTCACCGGCAACGGCGACATGGGGCTGGTGATGCAGCAGGGCTCCGCGACCATGCAGGACCTCACCGTCTCCGACAACGAGGCCTATGGCCTGTGGTTGATCGACAGCGCCCTCAACATCGAGGGGGCTTCGTTCAGCGGGTACGGCGACACCGCAATACATGCCCAATCCTCGGTCGGGCTGCTGGACGACGTCTCGTTCTCGGACCGCGACTTCATGTACACCTACACCTACGACACCACCGAGTACCGGTACTTCGGCGAAGCCACCGACATCACGGCCTACGACTCCACCCTGGTGATCCAGAACTCCAGCTTCACCGATGGAAACGATGCGATTGACGTGAGCAGCAGCGAGGTCACCGTCGAGGACACGACGTTCTCCGGGTACACGGGGTATGGCCTCGACATCTACGGGGGAAGCCTGGAGTTGCTGCGGGCGACCTTGGACGGAATGGGTCCGCGCTCGCTGTACTGCTTCGGCTCGGCGACGGTGGACTTTGACACCGTGACCATCAACGACACCGTCTCCACCACCGACCGCCAGGAGACCTGGACCGATGGCGTCCTGGTCGGCGAGTACGAGTGGAACAACACCGGGCCGGTGCTCTACGCCAGCGGCTGCGGGGTCGACCTGGAGGATCTGGTCATCGACGGCGCGGCCGACCAGGTCATCGACTTCTACAACACCTCGGTCGAGATCGACGGGTTCACCGTGACGGATGTGGCGACCGAACAGACCGACGACGAGCCAGCGGTGAAGATCCGCTACACCTCCGGGACCGCGAGCGCATGGCTGAACGAGGTGGAGATCACCGGAGTGGCGAACGGGCCGGCGGTGAAGGTCTCCAGCTACGCCGACGACACCACGCCCTCGGTCACCTTGCGGGGCCTGAAGATCGGGCTCGAGGACGACAACGCCGTCTCGGGAGTCGCGGGGGACGGGGTGGTCCTGGACACCATCGCTGGGGTGACCCTGAACGAGTTCGACATCGCCAACACCGGCGGATCTGGGATCCACGCCACCAACGCCACCGCCGAGATCGACGGCGTCGGCCTCGACCCCGCCTACACCGGCACCATCACCGCTTCTACCGCCCAGGGCCTCCACGCAGAAGACGGCGCCCTCACCGTGAAGGACATCACCGTGGCCGGCGCCGGCGCCTCCGGTTTCCTGTTCCACGGCGGCACCCACGACGTGCAGGACTGCACCATCACCGCCTCCACCACCGAGGGCCTCTACGCGGAGGATGCCACCCTCATCCTGAAGAACATCACCGTGGCCGATGCGGGCGCGTCCGGCTTCCTGTTCCACGGTGGCACCCACGACGTGCAGGACGTGAATGTGACCAGCGCGGTGCGCTACGGCATGGAATGCCCCACCACCAACCCCGACGACCCCCCAGACGTGCCCGTGTTCACGACCTGCACCCCCGGGGAGCTGACCGCCACCATGGGCGACCTGTCCGGCTGCGCCGCCTGCGCCGAGTAGCCCTCACGCCAGGCTATGGGCCCTCGTAGACCGTCCGGCCTCCCCGCTGGACGGTGACCTTCACCTCCCCCGGTTCCACACCCGGGTACCGGAGCAGGGTCCACTTCGCCTTGCTCCGATACCGCTGCTCGTACTGGACCGGGGGCGCGGCCGGCTTTGGCTCGATCACCACCCGGTCCCCGGGCGCGAAGCCCACCAGGAGCTCCCCGTCGACCACCCTGGCGGACGGGATCTCCGCTCGACCGGCGACCTCCATGGGGGTGCGGAAGTCCACCAGCCGCTCCCGCTCGGGCGGGATCTCCTTTCCTGCCGGAGCGGCCGCGTCGATCCACACCTCCTCCACCGTGGACCGGCGCTCGCCCACCCAGGCGTGGAAAGGCCCGAAGTGGATGGGCCCCGCGCCGACCACCCGGAAGGTCCAGGTCAGATCGCGGACGGTCCCCTGGGTGCTGAGTCTGCTGTCGTCCACCACCGAGAGAAGCTCCACCGGCCCTTCGATGCGCTCTGCGGTCACCGCTATGGGGGTGCTCTCCGCGCCCACCAGGCGAAAGCGGATGCCGAACTCGCTGCCCCAGAAGACAGTGGACTGCGGGGCCTCCACCACGATGGTGAGCGACTGCGACGGGAGAAAGTCGAAGGACGGGTCGTCGAGCAGATCCTGGAAGTCGGGGTCCTGGAGCACCTCTCGGGAGCGGCGTGCCCCGTCCTGCACTGCCTGGCGCACCTCTCTGGCCACCTCGTCCGTGGGCCGCCCGAGGCGCGCCCAATAGGCGGCGCGGTTGTAGCGTGCCTCGGCGAACCCGGGGGACAGGACGAGGGCCCGGTCCAGCAGTGAGGCGGCCACCTCCAACTCACCCGCATCCGCCGCGGCCTTGGCCTCCCAAGCCGCCAGCAGGGCGTCCTCCGGCCGATGCGACTGCGCTTCCTGGAAGGCGCTGCGCGCTGCCTCCGGGTCACCGGACTCCAGCTGTGTCACCCCGCGTTCCCAAGCTTCGAGCGCATCGTGAAACGCCACCAGATCCGGGTCCTTCTGTTGGCAGCCGGACAACAGGACCAGGAGCAGGAGCGTCTTCACGGCAGCCTCGCCACCACCCCGGCCATCCGGCCCGTTTCCGGACCGTCCCGACGGTGGGAGTAGAACCGCGGGTCCGAAGCGGTACAGCCGGGTACCCGCTCGATGTGCAACACCCCGGCGCGCTCGAGTTGGGCCCACACCGCCGCGCCGAGGTCGACGTGGTCGCGACGGCCGGGGCGCGGGAGGAGGAACACCGCGTCGGGCAGGCCGGTCGCTCGCATGCCCACGACCACCTCCTCTCCGACCTCGTACGCTTCGCCGGAGATGTGTGGCCCAATAGCGGCGGCCACTTGGGCAGGTCCCGCGCCCGCGGCATCGCACAGCGCAGCCACCACGGCCGGAACCACTCCGGCCACCACTCCGCGCCACCCCGCATGGGCGACCGCGACCCCGCCGGGCGCCGCCAGGAGCACCGGGACACAGTCGGCGGTGCGCACTGCCAACACCACGCCGAGCTCCGTGGTGACCGCGCCGTCCGCCTCCCCAGCCGGATCGAACGGTCCGCGGGCACCCACCACCCGAACCACCCGATCTCCGTGGACCTGGTGCATTACGGCGACCGCCTCCGGCGCCAGGTCCGGGCGCAACGCTCGCGTCACCCGGCACCAGTTCTCATGCAGCGTATCCACGCTTTCCCCCGGGCGGGGTGCCAGGTTCAGCGATGCGAGGGGGCCGGTGGACACGCCCCCTTCGCGGCTGGTGAACCCATGGACCACCCCGTGGAGCGACAGCACTGCGGACCGCAGCAGCGGAGCCTTGGTGTGAGGGGTAGGTCGCGCATCGTCGGCGGGTGGTTTGGTTGACATGTTCCAGGCCCTGATTCTAACTTCCCCTGATGCCCAAGGGCTTGCCCGTTCCCGTGTGTTTGGCGGTCTTCTCGATGGGGTGTGACCGCATCGCGTCCGACTACGTCTTGCACCTCCTCCCCAGGGCAACCCTGGACCAACGGCCCTTCGCCGACGATCCCTCGGTGAAGCTGGTCCTGCGCGACCCCGTCCGGGGGCGGGACATCCAGCCGCTTGGCTCCCTGGCGGACGACACGGTGACCTCCGAGGGAATGGGCCCCCTACAGGACACCTGGGCGGGCCTCCTGCTGGAGCTACCCCCCGACACGAGCCCCACCTACGACCCGTCCTCGCTGCAGGCATGGGGAGAGGCAGGGCCCTTCACCCTCGCCGACGAGGGGGAGGAAATCGAGCAGCGGGTGCTGATCCCCAAGTTCGGCCGGGTTGGAGACCTGGACCTCCTTCCGGTCGGCACCGCCGCCTTCGGCGCAGCCGTTGCGCTCACCCCGCGCGGCGACGTCCTGCTCTTCGGCGGCGTGGACGGACTGGATGTCACCTCGACCCCAGCCCTGGCGCGCATCCTCAGTCTGGAGGACGTCAACGGTGGAGATTGGCGGTTCGTCGATACCGGGACCATGCCGAGCATCGGCGGATCGAGCGCCCGATACGAGGCCACCGCGACCCTGGTGGAAGCCGATGGGCGGGACGCGGTGCTGGTGGCCGGCGGTCGAGCAAATGGGGCGTCCCGCGACGACAACCTCTCCACCGCCTTCCTCCTCGACGCGGTCACCGGTGAGGTCTTGTGGTCGAGCGAGGCCATGCAGCGGGCGCGGTCGGGCCACCTGGCGCAGTCGATGGCCAACGGGCGGGTGCTGATGGTGGGTGGTTTCGAGGGGGAGGACGTCGGCATCGAGCCCGAGCGGGCCTCTTTCGAGGTGTTCGACCCGACCTGGCGCGCCTTCGATCCAGGCGGGGATCTACTCGACGTCCCGGCCCGCGGTTTCGCCGTCGCCGATCTCCGCAGCGACGGGGTCCTGGTGTGCGGCGGGGGCGTACCAAAGACCCCCGACCCGGATGCGCCCCGGGTGCCGGTGGACGAGTGCAACCGCATCTCGATCCTCGGGAACGTACAGTCGTCCGCGCCCCTTCCGGAGCCGCTCCAGTACCTGGCGATGGCTCCAGTCGGGGACCGAGAGGTCCTCGCCTGTGGGGGTGTGCCGGGGGTAGTGGACGGCGCCGCCACAGCCACCGACCGTGCCTGGCTGTATCAGATCGACCAGGACACATGGTTGCCCTTGCCCCCGCTGTACACCGCGCGGGCGATGCACAAGGTGCTCACCACCCCGGACGGGCGCGGCATCGTCCTCGGGGGCACGACCGCGGGAAGCGACCGCTTCGACGAGTTGGGCGCACCGGTGGAGTGCGTGGAGGTCTTCGACCCCGACACCCGGACCTTCACGGAAGTGGAATGCACTGCGACCGCTTCGGGCGCGGCGCCCGGAGTCAGCACCAGCGTGCGTGGC
>JAFDJI010000898.1 GCA_019307545.1 Deltaproteobacteria bacterium
TGGGGGTGCGCGGGGCGAGCAGTGTCGAGGAGGCACGTTCGGTTGTTGGTGGGTTCGCGAAAACGATGTTTCGTCCGTCAACGGTTTTCGGCGAACCCGCCTCGAGGCGCACGGCTCCGTGGACGGCGGGTGGCGTCGTCCCGGGGGTGAGCGTTACGCTGCACCTGGACTTGCGCGAGCCGGCCACAGGCTGGGTGGGTCGGCCGGCAGCGCAAGGCAGCGCAACACGCGGCGGGTGGCCCAGGCACCTCGGACGACTGCGTGAACCCGCATGATGTGGCCACACTTGGAGTTCGACGTGGAGTGGGCTCGTAGCCTGCGTTCGCAGGGATGGTCCTGGACCGGGATTGGGGAACAGCTCGGGGTCTCCAGAGGGACGGTGCGGAGGAGGGTGGCGGAGCTGACCGCGGGGAGAGTGGAGGGTGGGTGACCAAGAGTGGGGGGCCCGCTGGCTGCGTTCGTGGTCACGATGAGCGAAGAGACCCGTGCGGCTACGGCATCGCTGGCGACCCCCCCCCAAATAATCGCGCAGCTACTTCGCCGAAAACCCTGACTGCTCTCGACGCGGGTCTCCGGAAAGATCCCTGCAGGCGCTTGACCCGGTCGCAGCCGGAAGTCCTGGCGGCGTAGAGCGCCCGGTCTGCGACGGCGATGCGCGCCCGAGTCCATGCGCAACGCCTGCCGTACCGCGGCAGAGGACGAGGTCGAATCCGTCGATAATCGGGAGTGAAACTCGTGACCGCGCCGCAGATGGCCCGGCTGCTCAGTCGTTCTCCTTCGTGCCCCGCGCTTCGCCGGAACGGCACAGCTGGCTGATTCCTGACTCCGGTGGGCCACTATCGGCGCTCCGCCCTTGGCCGACCCCGGTAGAATGCGGGAGTCTGGAGGGATCTCATGTGGGCAAGACGAGTCAAGATCATCTTCCTTTGCGTCGGGTCGTTCCTGCTGCTTGCAGAAGACCGAGCCGCTGCTCAATGCGAGTTCATGTGTCCCTACATGGCGTGTGGCGACCTGTGCGACGGTTCTCCGTGCCCCAACGGCGTCTGCCCCACGGGCCTGTTGTGCTTGCCAGACGAGGTTGAGGGCTACGCCTGCCAATTGGAAACCTGCGTCCCGTCCTGTCCCGCCGGGGTGCCCTGCGGCACTGGTGATGGATGTGACGGGAAGTGCGACGGATTCTGCCTCTATCCGCACCACATTTGCGTCGACGGCGTGTGCGCCGGGTACTGCGGAAACGACGTCGTCGATGGCGACGAAGAGTGCGATGGGACCGAGAACTGCGGGGACGACTGCTCGTGTCTGGCCGGATTCGGGTCGGTGCAGACCGGAGCGTGTGTTCCGGCCTACACCTGCAGCGGTTTCCACGACCCCTTCGAGGTCCCCCTTCGCCTCAAGGAAAAGGTCAATCGGACCATCCCGCTCAAGATGGAACTCTACCATTTCGAGACGCCGATCACCGACGCCGACGTCTCGGCGCCGCCGGTGGTGAACATCACCTACGATCCCGATGCCTGGTGCGAAATGGACGCGAGCGATCAGCTGGAGCCCCCCGGTCTGGCCGACGAAGGGAACGCGTTCCGTTGGATCAACGGGACCTGGATCCACAACCTCGGTACGAGACCGTGGTCTTCGAGTGGGACCTACGAGGTGACGGTCGCCCCTGGTGACACGAGCTACGTGATCGTCGAGCCCGCATGTGCGGGGATCTTCGTCCGCCTGCAGTAGGGGCTGGCACAGCCAAGCCGAGACTCTGGCCTGCTCGAGGCGCCCTTCGACACCATTTCCATGGCGCGGGGTATCACCGGGTTCTCCCTCGACCTCTACCGCCGTGGGGACGTCCTGGAACGCGCCGTCCTCGCTCTGAGCCGGAGCATCGCGGTCGTCGCGCTCCGCATCTGCACCATCACCCGGGTACCGAACTTCCTGCTGCTGGTCCACCGCAGCTCGAACGACTTCATCTCCCCGGACCACTATCGGCGCTTCTCGCACCCCGGGATCCGGTTGGTCGCCGAGGAGTTGTCCTCTGCTGGTACGAGCGTTCCTACTTCCGCTCCATCCCCAGCCCCACCACCCCCATCTCCCTCGCTGCGAGCCCTCCCGCAGCCTCCAGCGCGTTCCACACGGCGGTTTACCCGTCTGGGCGGCCACCCCTGCACGGGCGTGCCATGTGTGCCGTAGAGCAGATCCACGGTG
>JAFDJI010000221.1 GCA_019307545.1 Deltaproteobacteria bacterium
CCCAATCTCCACCCCAGACGTCTCGAGGTCCACCGACTCGCCCGTCGCGTGCGCATAGAAGAGGTAGTGCCGCCTGCTTGCGAACTCGGCATACGACCGGGTGCCGCACTCGTGCCCTGGTCGCCCGTCGATGGAGACCAGCCAGTCACCTTCCCGCAGGCCGGCGGCGCCGGCCACGGACGCCCCGGAGACCGCGGCGATCCGCTTGCAGTCCTCCGGGAGGGGCCGGAGAGTCTTCGTCCGGCGCAGCTCGAGCAGGTTTTCCTGGATGGCCTGCTTCAGGCGCTTGGAGGGCTCCAACGCTAGAAACGCCCCCCTGCGCCCAGGACCAACGGCGCACCGCCGCCGTCCAGAGGCGCGAGGAACTGGATGGTCAAGCCCCCCACGAGCACCGTAGCGCCGCTGAAGGCGATCATCTGGCCCACAGTCCGGCGGTCGATAGCCGCCCTGCAATCTGCCCGATGCCCCTGCCCCGGGTCATCCTGGGCATCCTCGGACGCCTTGCGGGCGATGCTGTCGTTCACGGCAGCGAACACCCCGCCGAATACCAATGCGGCGGCACCCCCACCGGCCACCACCAGCGCCGTCGGTGCCCGTCCCGTGCGAGGCGTGGTCTCCTCCCCCGGAGCGATCGTCGGTACCACCTCCAGGCTGCTCCACTTCCAGAACCGGGCCTCGGGCCGACCGCTGCTGGTGCCCTTCTTCAGCGTCGCGCGCGACGCGAGGTAGACCATCGCCGGCTGCCCGAGCTCCTGGTCGAGGAGGGGGCCCAGAGCCGCCCCGGGGCCCTCCAGCAGCGGAGCGGCCTCAAAAGCCGAAGGCAACACCACCGAAGCCGCCCCGGTGAGGTCGAGGACGACACTCCGCAGCGGCTCACCCCACTGCACCAGGTGGACCCCCGGGACCCGCTCCACCTCAGCGGGAGGCACCTTCTGGCCGTCCACCCACACCTCGGCGTCCACCGGACGCCAGTCGAGCACCTGTGGCTCCTCCACCAACACAACCGCCGCCGACCGATCGAAGGCCCTCCGCGCCTCTTCCGGCCAGTCCGGGTTCCAGGGAATGCGCTGGTCGAAGGCCCGCGCTGCCACGTGGGCACGCTCCGCACCCAGCTCGTCTCCGCTCAGCTGGAGCACCGTTCCGGCCGCGAGGAGGAGTCGGGCCGCGCCAGTAGGATCCGCTGGCGCGTCCAGGCAGGCCAGGGAGGGGATGGCGTCCGTGGCCACGTCGGCGCGTTGCTCCACCAGGCCCATCAAGATGGCGGCGCTCAGCCGTTCCGCCATGGCATGCAGGTCGGCGTTGCTCACGGAACGCCCGGCACAGGAGGTCACGCTCGCGGCCCCTTCCGTGAAGGCCTCAGCGGAGGCGAGCAGCGACTCGAGGGAAACCAACTCGAACTCGGCCTCGGGGGTCTCGAGCGCAGCGCGCACGCGCACCAGAGCCTCCTGCCCATCTCCGACGTACACGATCGGCTCTGCCGCCCAAGCCTGGGAAAGCCCCAGGAGCCCGAGCCATGCCAGCACCGCCAGGGGCAACGTCTCCTCCATCCAGCGGGTTCGCGCTCGTAGTGTAGCGATCGGGGTCATGGAGGGGAAGCGCGTCCCTCCAAGGCGCCCCTCGGCCAGCTCCGATCCCCCGCGAGCGCATCCCGCCACCAGGCGAGCGCCTTGAACACAGGGGTCCGCATGTGGAAGCATCACGCCGCGTAGTCGAAGGAGGTGTCGAATGGCGGAAGCCGAGGGCGGAGGTCTGACCACGCTCGGAAAGATGATGGTGGCCTTGTTCGTGGTGTTGCTGCTCGCAGCGGGGGGCTACTTCCTGAGCGACATCCTGCTTCCCCAGGGTGCCGACCAGACGGGCACCGTCGACATGGATGCCGCCCAGACCCACCTGGGCCCGCAAACCCAAGAGGGCGCACTCGAGGCGGTGGACCTCACCGGGATCACCACGGTGCAGGAGTACGCCTACGTTCCCCAGGAGCGGCTCCCAGCGGTCAAGGGCGTCTCCAGCTATCAGTGGGACGAGGACGACAAGATCCTGAAGTTCCCGATCAACATGTGGATCGGGTGGCTGCCGATCGTGGCGGCGAACCACGGTTTCGCGCCCAACGAGGAATCGGTCTTCTACAAAGACCATGGGTTCAAGGTGGATCTCACCCTGATCGACGACCCGGTGGTGGCTCGGGACACCTTCGCTGCCGGTCGCAGCCACGTGCTGTGGGGCACCCTCGACATGATGGTGCTCTTCGCGCCGGAGTTGATGAAGGACAGCCGCACCGCGCCGCGAATCGTGCAGCAGATCGACTGGTCGGCAGGTGGCGACGGCATCGTGGTCCGCGAGGGCATCAAGACGGTGAAGGACCTGCGCGGGAAGACCGTGGTCT
Source organism: Deltaproteobacteria bacterium (assembly GCA_019307545.1). Taxonomy (GTDB): domain Bacteria; phylum Myxococcota_A; class UBA796; order UBA796; genus JAFDJI01. The sequence goes on from JAFDJI010000221.1 coordinate 2,384, forward strand.
ACGCCCAGAACAGCCCGTCGCAGTACTACGTGAACGCCCTGCTCATCAGCGCCGGGGTGCAGCCCGCCGAGGTGAAGCACAAGTACACGTCCAGCGCATTCGAGGCCGCGGCGGCCTTCGTGGCGGACCCCTCCATCCATGCCTGTGCGTCCTGGGCACCCGACATCTACAACATCCCGGAGAAGGTCCCCAATACCCGCATCCTCTCCACCACCGCGGACGCCAACAAGCTCATCGCGGACGTGTGGGCGGTGCGCGCCGACTTCGCCAAGGACCATCCCGAAATCGTCCTGGGCGTGGTCGAGGGCATCTTCAAGGGCATGGACCTGGTGCAGGAAAACCCCGCCCAAGCGGCGGCCTGGATGAGCGAGGGCTTCGGGCTCCCGGTGGAGGAGGTGAACGCGATGATGGCGGACGCCCACCTCACCAACTTCGCCGAGAACAAGTCCTTCTTCCTGAACCAGAACAACCCGACGAACTTCGAGCACTCCTGGGAGTCCATCAGCTTCGTCTACCGAGAGTTGGGGCTCATCGACTCCCCGCTCCGCTTCGACCAGGTGATGGACTTCTCCTACATCCAGAAGCTCGAGGCGTCCGGGTCCTTCGAGGCGCACAAGGACGAGTACACCGCCCGGTTCGCGCCCCAGTCCTACGCCAAGGTCACCGCCGAGGCGCCGCTCCTCACCCAGGAGCTTCGCATCAACTTCTTCCCCAACTCCTTTGGCCTCCACGAGCCTGCCCGGGATGAGTTCGGAAACATCGTCGAGGGCAAGCTGTACGACCCGATGGTGGACAAGACCGTGGAGCGGGCCGCGGTCACCGCGGGTCAGTTCGACCGCGCGGTCATCGCGATCACCGGTCACACCGACGCCTCCATGAAGGGCAAGGTGCCCTTCGAGGCGGTCCAGGAGCTGTCCGAGCTCCGGGCGAACTCGGTGAAGCAGGAGCTCATCGACAAGTACAAGTTCGACGAGAACAAGTTCGTCGTGAAGGGCATGGGGTGGAACACGCCCTCCAACGCCGACGACGCCAACAACCACTACCTCAACCGCAGGGTGGAGATCGCGGTCTACCCGCCGGAGGGCGACTGACCCGGTGACGCCGCGCGGCGCGAGTGCCCCCCGTCGAGGAGGGCGGCGGTATTCTGCTGCCTTCACCATCCGGGGCACGCTCTCCACACCAGCGACCATCCTCCTCGGGTTGGTGCCGGTGGTGGGGACGCTGCTCCTGTGGTGGGCAATCACTGCCGGAGAGACCGTGGAGAGCCGCATCATCTCCCCGGTGATCCTCCCCAGCCCCGTCGAGGTCGCAGTCTCCTTCAAGTCGCTGTGGTTCGAGCGGGCGCTCACCTGGAGCGTCCTCTACAGCACGGGGCGGGTCCTGGCGGGGTTTGGCCTGGCTGCGTTGATCGCGGTTCCGCTCGGGATCTTGATGGGGTCCTTCACCTCCGTCCGGGCGATGTTCAACCCGGTGGCAGTCGCCGGAGGGTACCTGCCCATCGCCGCGCTGGTGCCGCTGACGTTGTCCTGGTTCGGCGTGGACGAGACCCAGAAGGTCGTGTTCCTGGCGATCGGGTGCTTCGTGTTCCTGCTGCCACTGGTGGTGCAGGCCGTCGATAACGTGGATGACACCTACCTGAAGACCGCCTGGACCCTCGGCGCCACCAGGGGGCAGGCGGTCCGAAAGGTGCTCATCCCCATTGCCGCATCGTCGATCTACGACGCCATGCGGCTGGTGATCGGGATCGGGTGGACCTACATCATCCTGGCCGAGATCGTGGCCGCGGAGCGAGGGCTCGGAAACCTGATCATCATCTCGCAGCGACGCGGACCACGGGAGCACATCTACCTGGTGCTGCTGGTCATCGTGCTGCTCGCCTTCGCCACCGACAAGCTGCTGGAGTTGCTCGGACGCTGGCTGTTCCCCCATCGGAGGGCGCGCCGATGAGCGACCCGGGCAGCAGCGCTCCGGCGGCCCCGGAGCAGGCCTCCGTGCCCAAGCCGCCCATCGTGGAGTTCCGCGGGGTCACCCAGACCTTCCAGTACGGCACGCCCTACGCCTTCACCGCCATCGCGGACATCAACTTCCAGGTGGAGGACATCCCCGACAAGGGCGAGTTCATCACCATCGTCGGGCCATCGGGGTGCGGCAAGTCCACTTTGATCAACCTGATCGCCGGGTTCTCTTCCCACCTCCCTCCCACCGAAGGGGAAGTCCTCATCCACGGCCATCCGGTGCTGGGCCCCGGGCCGGATCGCGGGATGATCTTCCAGAAATACTCCTCCTTCCCGCAGCGCACCGTGCTCGACAACGTGGGGTTCGGCCTGGAGTTGAACCGGAAGCGGCTGCGCCTGTCCATGCGCGACGTCCGCGAGACCGCGGCCGAATGGGTGAAGAAGGTCGGGCTCGCAGGGCACGAGCGCAAGTACCCGAGTCAGCTCTCCGGGGGGCAGCAACAGCGGGTGGCCATCGCGCGCACCCTGGCGCTCAAGCCGGAGATCCTCCTCATGGACGAGCCCTTCAGCGCGCTGGACGAGCCCACCCGTATCGACATGCAGCGGCTGTTGGTGGACCTTTGGCACGAGGTCCACGCCACCGTCTTCCTGATCACCCACTCCATTGCCGAGGCGGTCTACCTGGGCGACAGGGTATGGATCTTCTCGCATTCGCCCGGACGCATCGCAGTGGAGATCCGGGACGCACTCCCCCCGGCCCGTGGGGTCGACCCCGAGTCGGTGATGGTCCGTCCAGACTTCCTCGCGGCGATCAAGGCGGTGAGCGACGAGTTCCAGCGGGTGACGGAGCAACCGACATGAGCGAGGAAGAGCTCACCTACATGGATTTCGTGAAGGAGGCGTTCAACGCGCGCCCCAAGCTGAAGCTCATCGGTGGGCTGCCGCTGAACTGGATGGGGATGGCGGGCTTCGGGGTGCTCGGCATCCTGAACCCCGGCTTCTGGCTGGTGGGTGCGGGCTTGGAGGTCGGGTACCTCCTCGCCATGAGCCACAGCCCCCGGTTCCGGAACTACGTGCGCGGGCGGCGGATCCAGGAGGCCAAGAAGGCCCGCGCCCGCAACTGGCGGGAGCGCCAGGAAGTCATCCTACAGAACCTCGGCGAGGCCAGCCAGGCTCGGTTTCGCGCCTTCGTGAACCGCATCGAGAACGCGAAGGCAGACCGCGGCGAAGAAGAGTTGGTGGGCCTCATCGGGGATGTCGCCGACGATGGTCTGCACATGCTCCGATGGATCCATCTGAAGCTGCTCGCCTCCCAGGAGACCCTCCAGCGCCAGGTGGACCCCGGGGTGCGCCAGGACCTCAAGTCCGAGTTGGACGAGTTCGTGCGCCGGGTGGAGGCGCTCGGCATGCAGGGCGACTCGCGGATCCGCCACTCCCTGGAGTCCACCATCGAGATCCTCCGGCAGCGCCTGAAGAACCTGGACGATGCGCAGGACAACCTCACCTACATCGACAGCGAGTTGCGACGCATCGAACACCAGGCGGAGCTGATCATCGAGGAGGCGGCGCTCGCCACCGACGCCGACCAGCTGAGCTCGCGGATCGACGCCGTGACCTCGACGTTCAACGAGACCCAGGAGTGGATGCGGCTCAACAAGGAGCTGCTCTTGGAATTCGATACCGGCGACGATGATCCCGGTCGTCCACCGCCCAACCGCGTGATGGCGGGTTAGTAGCTCGAATCCGGGGAGATCGAGGATGCCGTCCTTCATCGCCAACCTGCTCGAGAAGGTCGGAATCCTGAAGACGGACGACTCCGAGGAGGTCGGTGCAGCACCGGAGCTCATACCGGTGGAGGTTCCGGCCACCGAGGACGAATCCCCCCAGGCCTCCGAAGCCGCCCCGACCCCGTCCTCTGCGCAAGCCCGGGCGCTCACCCTGTCAGAGCTCATGTCGGAGGCGGTGGACCGCCATGCCAGCCATCGCGAGGCCAACCTGGCCCGCGACATGGGGCTCGACGTCGCCTGGAAGACGATCTTCGACACGGCCGGCATCGTCAACCCAGACCACGGCTGGACCGTGGAGCGATCCCTGTCCTTCATCCGCGAGGCTCAGTCCAAGGGCATGACCCCCGTACAGGTGGACCGGAGCC
>JAFDJI010000899.1 GCA_019307545.1 Deltaproteobacteria bacterium
ACACGCTAACACGTGTCCGCAGTACGCTCTAAGCCCCCTTCAACAGTGGTCGTGGCTTGGGTCATCGCGAGGGGGAGGATACCCTTGGACCGCGGTCCTTTGGTGCGAGCCGAACGTGGATTTGGACCTGCCGGATGCAGACTGCCTGCTCATCGTCCTCATCTACGGCGCGGCGATCGGTATCCACGAGTACAGCAGCCTCGTCCAGGCGCCCACGGTGTGGCTGCTCGGGGAGCGGTTGTTCGCGCGGGCTGCGTTCGGAGCGCCCCCGCTCGGGTGTTTGATCGAGATAATGCCCGGATCAGTCCACCCATCCGACCTGGTCGATGGTCAGGTCCATCTCGAACCGCCGGCGCATCCCTGGGATACCCCCGACACCCCGACTGAGAATGCGATGGGTGTGCAGTGAGCCCTCGTCCCCGGCAAGCTCGAGACGTGTGTCGAGCGCCTGCACGAACGTCGGCGTCTTGACCGGCGCGAACTCCAGCCACAGCGGCTGGTTCGTCGACGGGTCCCACGCGATGCGCCCCAGGGCGAGGTCCTTGCGACGCACGCGTTCGGCAGGCTCGAAGGTGGCCACGGATACCTCGTCGACGACGCTGGTGGGCCCGAAGCGGTACCTGACCAGGTCGTCGCCAATGGGCAGGGCCACGTCAAAGGAGACCCCCTCGTCATCGTCCTTCCTCTTCTTCTCGGCCTGCTCGACTGGCTCTCCATCGCGGAGGTGCTGGATCATGCGGACCGTGCGCACGCCGTTCTCGTCCCGGGTCACCTCGGTGACGACCAGGTCTTCGTGGGCATCTTCGCCATCGAGCTTCGCGTACTCGAATCGCGTTGTGACGACCATGGACCTCACCTGAGCCGGGTCCTCCAGTCGACCGAGGGCTCCGTCGAGCGCTTCGAGGGTAGCGTCGGGCGGGCGGGCAAGGGCACAGGTCAGGACCAGGTAGACGACGGAGAGCATCTCCCCACCATAGTCTCCGCGTCGATCGAGCGCCCGTGGGCTATGGGCTCGACCCGGCCTCACCGGAGGGGTCCTCGGCGGGCAGCCCCTCTGCCAGCCAGCGGTGGTCGGGGTCGGGCACGTACACGGCGTCGTTCTCGTAGTAGCCAGCCGGCAAGATGACGAGCCAACCCTCTGGCGTCGCGACCCGCTCCCCCCGGTCGAACTGCTCCCACTGCACCCAAGTCGCCTTCCGCTCCCCCATCCACGGCTTCCGGGGCGCATCACCGAGCCATGCGTGTTCGGGGTCAGGGACGAAGGCAGCGTCGTTCTCCTCACCAGAAACCACGACGAGCCATCCCGTCGGCACGGGTGTTCTCGAGAACATGGGGCGCTGGTGGTCCTCGGCGCAGAACTCCCATGGAACGGGGAGGACGGGATCGACGGCCTGGGCGACTGGCTCCGGTTGGACGGAGCCTTCTGGTTCGGCCTCGATCTGGGGGACAGCCTGGGGGGCCTCGCCCTCCTCGGGGCAGCCGGCCAGGAGCGGCAAGAGAGCGCTTGCGAGGAGGACCAGGCGGTTTGCAGTCATGGGAGCTCTCCACGGGTGGCGATCCTACGCGCGTCTCAAGCGCAGGACGTTCCCAGCCGAGATTGAGTACGTTACCTCCGTATGCGCTCAGCCCAGCACGGCCCCAACGGCATCACTGACACCGGATCCCGATTCATGCGACTTCTCACCCTGCTCATCACCGCCCTGCTCCTCGGCGGCTGTCGCTACGACGGCATCGACACGCTTTGGGGTCTCGACTTCGATGGCGACGGCGCTGAATTCTCGGCGGACTGCGACGACGAGGATCCCACCCGGTACCCCGGCGCCGACGACATCCCGGACGACGGCACGGATCAGGACTGCGACGGCGTCGACTCCGTCCTGTGCTTCACCGACGCCGACGGCGACGGCTATGGGGTGGTCCCGACCGTCGTGTCGGACTCGGGCGAATGTGGCGCCGAGGCCGGCTTGGCCGATGTGCAGGGCGACTGCGACGACAGCGACGCCACGGTCTACCCGGCAGCCCCGGAGCTGTGTGACGGCCAGCTCAACGACTGCGACGGCACCATGCTCGCCACCGAGGTCGACGCCGACGGCGACACCTACGCGGAGTGCACCTTGGATTCCGGGGGTTGGGACGGCGGCGGGACCGTGGCGGGTGGGGACGACTGTGACGACGACGACCCGAACACCT
>JAFDJI010000222.1 GCA_019307545.1 Deltaproteobacteria bacterium
AACGCAAAGGTCGCCAACTCCCGTGGCACGCCGTACCTCGCCAACGCCTCGATGAAGGCCAGCTTCTCAGGTACCCCCGCGTACCGGATCGCCACCCCCGTCTCCCCATGGATGGCCTCCAACCGCGCCCGGTTCTCCCCCGCTACCTTCGGGTCATCGGTGTCGTCGTACACCGCAATCGGAAGGCTCCTCCCCACCACCGACAGCGTCTCGAGGGCACTCCGCACCGCCCGCTCCATCAACGCCGGCCGGTTCGCCGTCACGAAGGCCAGGGTCTCGATCTCCGGCGCCGGCTCGGGCGGCCCGGGCTCCAGCGCCGGCACCGGGTCCAGCAACCCCGCCCCCACGAACGCCTCCAACCGCCGCCGCATCCGCTTCTTGGACCCCGCCCTGGCCCCCGGACGCTCCGCGAAAGCCGCCGCGTGCTCGCGCACCGAACGGAACCGGTTGCAGGAACGGAGCAGGTCCACGTCGACCTTCGACAACACCTGCCCCCCCGCAACGCCCACCGCCGCGACCCGAAACCCGCCCGACCCATCGGGCCGGACCTCGATGTCGGTCATGCGTACGGGGCGTTCCCTACCAGGCGCAGAGGACATCCGGCTGCACCCTCCCCTCGGCGTCGGACCCCATCGAAATCGACTCGAACTGGGTCCGTCCCTGTCCGATCTGCCGCTCCATGAACTGGCTGGCCGCAATGGCCGCCTGCTCGCCCGTCGCGGCGATGGGGACGCACGCGACCTGCGGGGGGATCTCCGCAGCCGCCGGGCGCATGGTGTGGAACAGGAACGCTCCCGCTAGCAGCAGGATGGACACGCCCATCAGCTTGTCACGCATGGGACCTCCGTGTTGATCCGCATTATCGACCCACGGAGCGCCTCCTGCCCTGGAAGTCTCGACGGGTTCGGCATGCCGAACCCCAAACGCCGCGGGCTACTTCTGGTCTGCCCTGTTCCGGTAGAGGGCCGGGTCGACGACCCCAGCCGCAGCGACCTCGTCCAGCACGCCACCGAGGAAGACGTTCACCGCGTCGGCCGTCTCCGCGGGACGCTCGATGGTGTCCCGGTGCTGGACCTCCAGGTACTCGAAGTTCGCCTTCTTCCTGCACATGAGGCGCGCACGGATGATGTCGTTTCGGTACTGCTCCTTGAGGGCCTCGGGATCGGTGGCGTCCTCGCTCTTCCGATGGGCGATCATCTTGTCCTGCGACGCCAGCACCTCGTCGAGGTCCCGCCGCATGAAGATCACCCGGTACTGGTTGTCGTCCGGCAGGAACCGCAGCAGGAACGAGATCACCTTGAGGACCTTGCCGCGACCCTGCTGCACGTACGACGTGTCGGTCTCCTTCTCGAGGTCCTTGACGCGCTCGTACTCGAAGTAGCCCTTGGGGTTGTCGACGTCGGCACGGCGCTCGCCGTCGGTCATGATCGACAGGCCACCCGCCTCGAGCATCTTCATCATCATCGAGGTGCCCGACCGCGGAAGCCCCGAGACGATGACCACCGGCTCGCCGTAACGCTGGTCGCGGACGAAGCGCTTGAGCTTGCTCAACAAGGGTCGCCTCCAGGGAGCCGGGGATCTAGCCACCCCGCGCCGGTCTTCCCACCCGAATGCGTTCGGACCCCCAAGGCCGGGGTGAAGCCGTCAGGCCACCACCGACTCCACGATCATCTCCGGCGGGTTCTCGAGCGTCCTCTTCACTGTGCACAGGGCCGCAGCGCGCTCCACGGCGCTCCGGTACTTCTCCGGGAAGTGCTCCGGAAGCTCGATGCGGAGCTTGATCTGCGAGAGCCTACGGGTCTTCGGGTCGAAGGCATGGTCCTGGATCAGGCGGATGCCGTCGGTGGGTATGTTCCGCGTCTGGCAGAAGCCGACGACGTAGATGCCTGCACAGGTGGCGAGCGAGGAGAGGAACAGCAGGTAGGGCTCTGGCGCCGAGCCCTCTCCACCCCCCTTCGGACTCTGGTCGGTGCGGATGGTGAACCCGTCTGCGTGAGCGTCGATCTTCTTGCCGCCGCCGTGGGTCACTACGATTTCGAAGCCCATGGGTACTCCTCGGAGGTTTGGGACAAGGTAGGCACGGGCGGGGTGGCGTCACCCCCCTACGGCGTCACCCCAGAAAGCGTCCTTTCGAGGTGTCGAACCGCCGCCCTGCTACCAGAGGTTGTCCACGTCCAGGTAGAGCCCGGACAGGCCCCAGCCCTCCGAGGCACTGGTGGCGAAGTCGCCGCGCAGGATGAAGTTCTGGTTGAAGGCGATGCGCAAGCCCAGGCCCTCGCCGAGCTGGATCGGGGAGTCTCCGAGGTCCTCCCACTCGGCGGCCACCTGGCCGGCGTCGAGGAAGGCCTGCAGGTAAAAGTCCACCACCGTCGAGCCGGGCTTCCAGCGCACGAAGCGCCAGCGCAGCTCGGCCTGGTTGAGGATCTTGACCTTGCCGCGGTAGCGGTTCGCGCGCACCCCGCGCAGGGAGCGGGCGCCGCCCAACCCGGTGTACATCTGGTAGCCGCCCAGCCAATCAAGCTCCTTCATGTTCGCGTCGCCCACGATGCCGTCGAAGACGAAGCGGTCGGCCAGGGTCAGGCGGCCTTCGGAGAGGATGGGCAGGTACCCGCGCAGGGTGGTGTTGAAGCCAAAGTAGTCGTACTTGCTACCCCAGAACTTGCTGGCCCCACGGACCGTGGCCTCCACCCAGTAGCCGCGGAAGGGCGACGGCTCGTTGTCGCGGTTGTCAGCCATGATGCCGGCCTGGAGCACGCTGGTGAAGCCCTTCTCGTCGTCGGCGTCCCATCCCTCGCCGTAGTAGGTGTGGTCAAACTTGTCCCACGGCGACAGGTAGGACAGGCGGTAGCTGCCGATCAGCTCCACGGCGTGCGGCTTTTCCGCAAGCTCATAGCGAGCCCAGACCAACCCGTAGGGCATGCGGTAGGCGGCCTGGTACCAGCGCGTGAGCGAGTCCTCCTGGTCGGCCTCGGGGACGCCCAACTCGTCCATCTGGTCATACGCCGTGTCGTCGTCGCACTGGACGTCACCGCCGATGCCGCAGAAGGGCTCCGAGAACCGGGAGTCGAAGAGCAGGCGCGTCGTCAGACGGAGCTTGCCGCCGGCCAGGCCCACGGCGTCGACGTCGATGTACTCATAGAGGATGCCCTTGCTCGTGAAGGAGGCCAGCCAGCCGATGCGGGTCTTGTAGGGGGCCGTCTCTCCGTCGTACTTGTAGATGGAGCCGATGAGGCCCACGTTGACACCGTCGTCGGAGCTGTAGACGACGAAGGGCAGACCGCCCCAGCCCCAGCCCTTCTTCTCCCAGGCCTCCTTCTTGGCCTCCTCGGCCTCGGGGGCGGCGGGGGCCTCCTCGGCCTCGGGGGCGGCGGGGGCCTCCTCGGCCTCGGGGGCGGCGGGGGCCTCCTCGGCCTCAGGGGCGGCGGGGGCCTCCTCGGCCTCAGGGGCGGCGGGGGCCTCGTCAGAAGCGCCCTCGGTGGCCGGGGCCTCCGTCTCTTCCTGGGCCGAAGCGGGCTGGACGATAACCAGAGCAAGTAGCAGGGAAATCACGTGAACCCCACGGTTGCGGTGCGTGGAGGAGTGTACCAGGGGGAGACCACTCGGGATGCTGCTATGATCACGCGGGGCGGAGGGCTGACTCGTGGGCCACCTCGAGCGATTCGTGACATCGGAGGAAGGCGCAGCGGCCATCGAGTACGCGCTGATCGCCGGGATCCTCTCCGTCGTCGTCCTGGTGGGATTCCTGGTCCTCACCGACGAACTCGGTGGGCTCTACGACCGCAGCGCGAGTGACGTCGGGGAGGCCGTGGACGGCGCCGGCGGCGGGCCCTGAACGCCTACAAGGTCACCCCGAACACGTGGAGGCGTCAGCGAGGACCACCCTCCCACACCCAGGTCTCCTCGGTGATGTCGGTACTCGACTGATCGTGGCTCGTCTGCAGAGCCGGAAACGCCATCCGAAAGGACTGGGTCATCTCCCTCCGCGCGCTCCAGGGTCGTAGCGTCTCCACCTCGACGATCCGCACCACGGTCTGCCGCATCGTGTAGCTGTCGATCGAGGGCTTGAGGCCCATTTCCTCGGGCAGCGGCAAGCCATGGAGAAGGGGTTGGAGGGCCTCGGACACGGCCGAGCCATGGGACTCCGGCTCGGGCACCATGCTGCGTTCGATCTCCACGCAGCGCGCGACGGAGTGATCTGGTGCACACAGCACGGGTCCTCGCACGCGCTCGGTGAACTCGGCTTGGAAGCGCACCGGCGTGCCCAGGTCAAGCTGCTGCGTGCTGGTCCAGGTGTGCGCTTCCCCCGGCACCACCGTGCGTCCGTTCATTTCCCCGAACATCGCGTCGTGCGCGGCCTGCTCTCTGGCCGCGAGCGTCTCGGGCGTGAACCGGGCCAACACCTGGTCCAGGAAGCCGCGCAAGGGTTCCGTCCCCGGCCCGACTTCCTGTTCGAGGTCCCGCATCAGCTCGCCGAACAGCTCCTCGACCATCGCCGTCAGCTCCTCGAAGCCCTCCGCTCGCACCAGGTGACCGTCGGTGGTCGTCACGCGGGTAACCGGCACGCTCGCCAGCATGCCCAGGACCTCCTCGCGGCTGGGGAAGCCAGACGGACGCGAGCCGCCGCCCTCGCTCGACCCTTCGATCACCTCCCCACGGGTCTTCCGGATCGCAAGCCCCTCCGGGTGTTCCTCGACGATGATCTCGTCGCGCACCGACACCCGGACGACCGGGTCGACGCCGGACGGCGTGTCACGATGCTTGTCGATGGTGTAGGTGTGAACGGCGCGCATGCCCGGCTCCCACCCGAACCGCAGGGTGAGCTCCGTGTCCGACGGCAGGGACTCGAGCCGTGTTCCCTTGCTGCAGGCCGTGAGGGCGAGGAAGACGGCGACGGCGAGGCGCATGGAGACTCCCTGGACGACGATTCGCACGCGGCAAAGGGAGTATACGCCGACTCCTCCCAAAGGCCACTTCGTGCCAACGAACGTGGTGTGAGCGCGAAGCCGCTGGGAACGCCCCGCTACAACGTCACCCCGAACACATCCTTGAGCGCGAACCCCGCGACCAGGGAGAGCAGGAAGAACCACGCCAGAACGCCCAACTCCCCGTCGGGCAGCCAGGGAAGCTCCCGCACCGGGTAGCGCAGCACCACAGCGTGGAAGGGCGAGCCTGCCGGGATGCCCGCCTCGCCGGGGTACAGGAACGCCTCCCAATCGCGGGTGCGCTTGACCGGCACCTTGCGGGGCGGCCCACCCACGGCCCAGCCCTTTTCGAGCACCGCGTCGCCCGCCTGCAGCCGGAGCACGTGGTCGCCGGGCGTATCAGCGCGCAGCCGCCAGAAGACCTCCCCATCGGGCGTGCGCACCGGAGGCGCATCGAGCGAGACCCCGTCGGGGAGCGCCAGCCGCACGTCGGTGGCGCGTACCGTGGCGTCCTTTGCGAGGGTGACGTGCAGCAGTTCCACCGTGCCGGGCTCGGAGGGTGCGAAGGCGTAGTTCGCCTCGAGTTGCACCAGCACGGCCAGGAACGGCACGATCAGGACCACCATCGGCATCAGGTTGTGCGCGACGTAGACCGTGTTCTTGACGAGGATCCTGCCGATCGCGGGGAACACGGTCCGCAGGTCGTGCCGCCACAGCCGCACCTCGAGCAGGTGCATCTTGATCTGGTCCTTGGCGCGCGCGATGCCCCGCTGGTTGCTGACGTACTTGTAGATGATCAGCGCGACCACCCCGCAGAGGATCGGCCACAGGAGCAGATCGAACCCCGCCGCGCCATGGCCGAAGGGGGCCAGCAGCACGTCGAAGACAGCAGAGGTGACGGCGTTGAAGGTGTTCACGAGATGTAGCCGAGCCCCTTGAGCTTCGCGCGGATGTCGTCGTCACTGCCCGCTTCCTCGAAGTGGAGCATCTCCTTCTCGAGGACGTGGGTGACGAACTCCTCCGCAGTGGCGTAGCCGGCGACGTCCGCGACCTTGCGCAGCTTGTCGTACAGGTCGCGGTCGATCTTCACTTTGACTGTCTTGCCCCAAATCACGATTCTCTCCTTCAACGCAGAGGAATGGGCTCCCCGACCATCCCTTCTGCCGGTGGAAGGCCGTAGTGGGCCAACAGGGTGACCGGCAGATCGGTCAGGTCGTACCCATCGCCCTCGATCTTGCGGTCGGTGAGCAACACCCCCGGGACCACGTCGGGCGACATCAGGTGGTTGCCGGACCAGCGAGAGGTGTTGTCTTCGATGATTGGCTCCTCGATCTCGCCCAGGGTGGAGGCGTCCGAAGTGCCGTAGTGCTCGTCGTAGCCGACGACCATGTCCGGGCCCTCGGCGACCCGCGTGCCGCTGTAGATCTCGTCGGTGCGGTACGCCTCGACTACCACCCGCACTCCGCGCTCCGGGTCGACCAGGGCCTCCAACCCCGCGGCGATCTCCTCCATGAGCGCGTCCGCGTCTTCGGGGGCCACGATGCCCTCGGCCTCGCGACCC
>JAFDJI010000900.1 GCA_019307545.1 Deltaproteobacteria bacterium
CGACACCGCTCGTGTCGACTTCCACGACGGCGTCACCGGTGAGGACAGCTGGGTTGCGCTCGCCGCCGACCGCAGCGGCGAGGTCCGCCTGCCCAACTACAACCAGGGCGAAGCCGCATGCTGGGATGTCGCCTTCCTGAACACGGAGTGCGCAATCATCGAATAGACCGCGACTGGGGTGAATGGACCAGAGGCCTCCCGGCACTTCGGTGCCGGGAGGTCTCAACGCAGGTGGATTGGGACGGTGACCGCGCCGGTCCCCTCGGGGAACCCCATGGCGGCCACGGCGCCCACCACGCAGGTGCGGGTGGCCTCGTTTCGGGTGGTGGCAGCGTCGATGCGGGTATGGTGTGCGGCGCCGTCGTGGACCACCCAGGTGACGGTGAGGTCGGCCCGTTCCGTCGCGCAGGGCTCGAGCAGAGGCGCCTGTCGAACCACGGCCGCGTGAACAGCCTCGCCGGAGAGGGGGGGCGGCGCGACCGGCCGGAACACCCACAGGAGCACCAATCCGGTCGCGGTGACGATGAACAGCCCCACCAGCGCGAGCAGGCTGCCGCCGGCGGTGTAGGCCACGACCTGGCGGCCCCGATCGATGTACTCCTGACGCATGGGGTCCGGTTCGGGGGGCGCCAAGCGGGCGGCTTCTTCGTGGGGTGTCTCGGCGCGTGGCCCCTCTTCTCGCTCCGGTGCTCCTGCATCGGCGGGCCCGGTGTGTACCCATTCGGTGCGCTGGGGCCCCTGGGGCGCGCCCGCCCCCGGGTCTGGGGGCTCGGTCGGCTCCGGTGGGGTGGGCTTCGCGAGGTCGGGTACCGGCGGGGGCTCCATGGGCGCTTCGGGAGGCGGCGGCAGCGCGTCAGGGGCAAGGGCCGAGAGCGGCGCGGGCGCAGCGGCCTGGCGGGACGCCAACCAGTCGTTGAGTTGGCGTTGCAGCGCTGCCGCGGTCTGGATGCGGTCCTCGGGCTCCTGGCGGGTGGCGTCCATCACGATCCGCGCGAGTGGTTCGGGAATCGTCGGCCGCCACTGCCGCGGGTCGAGGCGCTCCGCGTCCATCTTGTCGCGCATGATGCGCAGCAGCAGCGTGGTATCTCCCTCCCGCTCGTACATGGGGAACCCGATGAGCAGCTCGCACAGGGTCTGGCCCAGGCCGTAGACGTCCGCGGCCTCGGTGTCCTGGGCGGCCTGCGGGTCGTCGCCGCCGTACACCTCCGGGGGCATGTAGGCGGCCGTGCCCATCACGAACCCGGCGCGGGTGAGGTGCGACTCCTGGACGCGCCTCGCGATCCCGAAGTCGATGAGGCGGGGAACGCCGTCGGTGCCCACCATGATGTTCGCCGGCTTGATGTCCCGGTGGCGGACCCCCAGGGCGTGGACTGCGGCGAGCCCGCCCGCGACATCGGCGATGATCCGCGCCGCGCGCTCCGCTTCGAACGGGCCTTCCTCCCGTTCCTCGTCCAGGTCCTTGCCGGAGAGGAGATCCATGGCCAACCAGGGAGGCGTGACCTCGGCGTCCAACTCGTGGACGCGGATGACGTTCGGGTGGTCGATCCGCATGAGGAGCGGGTGGTCGATCCGCATGAGGAGACGTGCCTCGGCCACGAAGCGCGTCGCTGCTTCGGGGTCGGGGTCGGCCAAGACCTTGATCGCCACCTCCCGCTCCGGGTGATCCCGGTGCCGGACCCGGAACACCTCGCACGCACCCCCCTCGCCGAGCTTCTCGATGGCTTCCCAGGTGCCAAAGGTGGGCAGTTCGTCCAAGGGACTCGCCTCCAGGGGATTCCTACCATGGCGGATGGGTGCGCACCCTCTCACCCCCCCTTGTTAGCGTAGGTTCATGGAGGCGCCGTGAGCCCGATTGCCCTCGCCCTCGCAGCCGCCCTCGTGCTCGCTCCCGATGCCCGTGCTGGGGCGCTCCCGGAGTCCACCGCGGTGATTGCCCACCGGGGCGCATCGGGGCACGCGCCCGAGAACACCATGGCGGCCTTCGAGGCGGCCGCCCGACTCGGGGTCGGGTTCGAGTTGGACGTCACCCTGTGCAAGAGCGGCGAGGTGGTGGTGATCCACGACGACACCGTGGACCGGACCACTGAAGGGTCCGGCGCGGCGGCGGATCTGACCCTGGACGAGATCAAGGCGCTGGACGCGGGGAGCTTCTTCGATCCCGACTTCGCGGGGGAGCCGATCCCCACCTTGGACGAGGTGCTCGCGACCTACGGTGGTCGGGTGCCGATCGACATCGAGATCAAGAGCACGACCCCCCGCGAGCCACTGGCAGACGCCGTCGTTGCCGCCATCGAACGCGCCGGGCTGGTCGAGGAGGTGTTCGTGACCTCCTTCGATCCCTACATGCTGGAGCGGGTGAAGGAGCAGAACCCCGACATCCTCCGGGGCCAACTCACGGGCACCTTCAAGGATGCGGACCTCTGCTTCATCGAGAAGCTGTTCCTCCGGAACATGTGGCTCAACGGCAAGTCCGAGCCCGGCGCCATCGCGGTGGAACGGGTCCGTGCGAGGAAGCGCTTCGTCAAGCGGCAGCACCGAAAGGGCCGCGACGTCCTGGTGTGGACGGTGAACGAGCCCGAGGAGATGGAGCGCTTGCTGGACCTAGAAGTGGAAGCCATCATCACCGACTTCCCGGACGTGCTGCTCGAGGTCCTCGAAAGGCGGGAATCTCCTAGCGCTTCCACACCTTGAGCTGGCGGCCCTGGTCGAGGTGGTACACGGTGCCGTCGGGGCCGAAGCCCACCCGGTTGGTGTCCGAGCCGCCGCGCGCCTTGATGGTCTGGAAGGTGTTTCCGCCGTCCGGGCTGTAGAACAACGCGATGTGGCTTCCCGCGCCACGGCCGAGGGGAGCGGCCCGGACCCACACCTCTTCGCCCACATGGGTGACCCCGTCTGGCTCGTAGTCACCGGGGACCTGTCCCGCCCAGGCGACCACGTCGCCCGCGATCCGCCCCACCCGTAGCGGGTTTCGGGCGACCACGAAGGTGCCGTCGGTGGCGACGACCTCGTCGTGGGAGACCGGCGTCCAGGAGGAACCGCCGTCGGTGGTGCGCTGGAGCATCCGCCCCCCGAGCACCGCGGTCCCTCCGGGTGCCACCGCCAGGGGCTCGCCGATGGCCTTGCGGAACCCGGGGGCTTCGACCGCGCTCCAGGTGTTCCCGTGATCGCAGGAGCGGAGGAGGAACTGCACCCCGTGGGCCCACCCGCACCCATCGCCCTCCACCCGGACCCGGGTGAGGCTGGTCGCGGGGATCGGGCCGCGGGTCTGCCAGGAGCGGCCGCCGTCGGCGCTGGTCACCAGCGCATAGTCGCTCCCTTCGCCCTCGGGCCGCAGGGTGGCGTGGAGCGCCCACACCTCGTCGCCCACGGCGTCCGCGTCCACGAACCACCCCGGCGCGCTCCAGGGAGACTGCGCGGACCCGTCGTGAACGGTGAAGACGGTGGCGGTCCGGTCGGGCAGGCGAGGGGTCGGCCCCGACACCCGGTACCCCACCAAGACCGCGTCGGGGGCGGTGACGATGCGGGTGACGGTGAAGTCGGTGGGCAGTTGCGCGACGCGGCTCCAATGTCCCACGGTGCTCCCTCCACAGGCGAAGGCGGCCAACGCTACCACCGAGGCCAGACGTCTCACCGGGCCTCCGACGCCATGACCGT
>JAFDJI010000901.1 GCA_019307545.1 Deltaproteobacteria bacterium
GTCGCCAAAGAGGGCGCGCCCGTATGGACGGACGATGCCGGCGCGGACGCGCGGTTCGCCGCCGCCGAGAGTGTCCAGGCCTTCGCGCTGCGCTCGGTGGGCTGTGTGCCCATCGGTCCACGAGGCGTGCTCTGCCTGCAGGACCCTGAGCAACCCGGGCGGTTCTCCTCGGAGCAGCGGTACAGGGTTGCCGCCCTGTGTCGGGTGGCAGCATCGTTCATGAAGCCCCGCCCGGCTCCGACCCGCCGGCGCCGCGCCCCGGAGAACCTCCCGGGAATGGTCGGGTCGTCGCCACCGATGGCCGACCTCTACGAGGCGGTGCGTGCCTTCGCCCCCATGCCCTGGCCCGCCCTCATCCTCGGGGCTAGCGGATCGGGGAAGGAGTTGGTGGCGCGAGCGTTGCACGACCTCTCCGATCGGGCGGACAAGCCCTTCCTGGCCGTGAACTGTGGGGCCATCCCCGAGACCCTTGCCGAGAGCACCCTGTTCGGGCACGAGCGCGGCGCCTTCACCGGCGCTGACCGACTCCGACAGGGCTTCGTGGAGCGGGCCCGTGGCGGCACCCTGTTCCTGGACGAGGTGGCCGATCTTCCCGCACTACTCCAGGTGAAGCTGCTCCGCCTCCTCCAAGAGGGGACCTACGAACGGGTTGGGGGCGAGCGGCCGATGCGGTTCTCCGGGCGGATTCTGGCGGCCACCCATCGCGACGTGGAGGACCCCGAGCAACGCGGCGACTTTCGGGAGGACCTCTACCATCGCCTCGCGGCCTGCGTGATCAGCGTCCCCCCGCTGGCAGCGCATCGCGAGGACATCCCGGACCTCGCACAGCACCTCCTCGACCGAGCCCTGGCGGAGCTACCGGGCGAGACACGCCTCACGCTCACTGGGGATGCGGCGGCCGAACTGTGCGCCCGCCCCTGGCCGGGCAACGTCCGGGAGGTGGAGAACGTCCTCCGCGCCGCCATCGCGCGCGCGATGAGCCAGCGCGCAACGGCCATCGGACCGGAACACCTCGCTCCTCGACGGACCGTGGGCGATCCAAACGCGGCTCCACCACCCGATGCAGACCTCCAGTCCGCGACCGAGCACTTCCAGCAGCAGATGATTCGCGCCGCCATCGCAGCCAGTGGTGGGAACCGGTCCCAGGCGGCGAAGCGGCTCGGGGTGAGCCGGCAATGGCTCCACCGACTGTTGTCGCGCTGGGAATCCGCATGAGCGGAGACGGGTTCGACTCGCTGCTCGAACACCTGGTGCCCGGATCCGGTCGTGGCGGGATGAACGACGGCGATGCGCCGGCCTTCCCGAAGGGTCTGGGATTGGAGCCCCTCGGCGTCATCGGGCGCGGTGGGGTCGGTTGGGTGTATCGCGCCCGGGACCCGGTCCTCGACCGGGAGGTCGCGGTGAAGATCAGCCGTCCGGACGGCGGCGAGGTCGCTCGCAAGACGCTCCTCCGCGAGGCACAGATCACGGCAGGCCTGGAGCATCCCGCGATCCTCCCGGTGCATCGGGTGTTCGCCGCGGAGGGGCTCCTGTGCGTGGAGTTCCGCCTCGCGCCGGTCACCACCCTCGCGGCGGTGCTCGCCGACGAGCGGGGGAGGACGGCGCCGAATTGGCCCTTGTCCACCCGCCTCCGCCAGCTACGAGGGGTGGTCGACGCGCTGCGTCTCGCCCACGAGCGCGGGATCGTCCACGGCGACATCCACCCATCCAACGTCGCCATCGGCACCTCGGGTGCGCCCTACGTGATGGACTGGGGCGGGGTGTTCCACCAAACCGATCGCTTTTCGGGCGTCGCCGACTACGCCTCCCCCGAGCAACTTCGCGGTGAGCCACCGTCCTCCGCCTCCGACGTGTATGCCTTGGGCGTGCTCGGCTGGGAGCTGTGCACCCTTCGCCAGATGCGCCCCCGCAGGCCGGGCGAGTCCCTCGGCGACTACATCGGCCGCTGGCGCGATGCCCACGTCATCCGCCCCACCGAGTTCGTCGCCGACCTCGACCCCGCACTCGACCAACTCATCGTGGATGCGCTGGAGCCAGACCCCGCCGCACGCCTTGCCGCTGGCGGCTTTGGCACACGCCTGGAGGAGATCGAGACCGGCCACGCCGAGGAGGCCCGTCGCCAGGCGCTCGCGGGCTCGCTCCTCGACGGGTCGCGACAGGCGCTCGGGCTCTCCCACGAGTTG
>JAFDJI010000902.1 GCA_019307545.1 Deltaproteobacteria bacterium
TGGAGGACGAGATCCTGCCCCCGCAGGGCGTCGGCCCACCCCAACCACCGAGACTGACCTTCTGGAGCCTCGCACACACCACCGTGTTCGGGTTGATCGTGGCCTACATGATCACCGTGTTGTGGCACGAGACCTTCGGGCACATCATCGAGTCTTTCGAGGAACGAAGCGAGATCGCGGCCTACACCGCGGAGATCGAGGCCCGTCAGTCGGAGGCGACCGCCGAGGTTCTCGAGACGCCGGAACCGATCGGCGAGCCAGCACTCGACGAGATCCTGGCCGAGGCAAAGACCCTGGAACACGACCTCGGGTACCGGGTGGTGGAGGCCAAGCACATCGTCGGGCGGTTCCACCACACCGACATGCCCGTCCAACGGGACAGCCGATCCTATTGCATGACCTGCCACGGAGACATCCCCCACAGAGAAACGACCGGGAAAAGGGCGTTCTGGAACATGCACTCCCACTTCCTCGGGTGCGAGACCTGTCACGTGCGGCTCGAAGGAGACCAGAAGACCGGGGTGTTCGGTTGGTACGACCGCGAGACCGGCGAGATCATCGACCCCCCCCTGGTGGATGCCAAGCTGGTCGAGTCCACGGCAAAGATCATCCCCTTCGAGCGCGTTTCCGGCGAGCTCCGCAGGGTCGACTCCGAGCCGCGCATCGCGGCGGCGAAGGACTTCTTGTCCAGGAGGGACGCCCTCACCGAGGACCAGAAGACCCTGGAAATGGATGCACTGCACGAGATCCTCACCGAGGTGCCGTACCAGTGCGACGATTGCCACCAAACGGACCGTCCACTGCTTCCCTATGAGGCGCTCGGGTATCCGCAGCGACGCATCGATTCGCTCCGGAGCAACGAGGTGGTGGGGATCTTCGACCGGTACCGAAAATTCTACCTTCCAGGCCTCCTGGAGCCCCCGGAGGACCCCGAACCGGATGAGGTGGGGAACCCATGAAGGTTCCGCACCCATTGCGGATCGCACTCACATCGGCACTGCTGACCTCGGGGCTCCTCTCCGGGGTCGGTTGCCGCCCCGAAGCTCCAAGCCTACGGCCGAACACCCAGATCATCGAGTACACGCCCAACATCGACAGGAGGGAATCCGCGAAGGCCTGTGCTGTGTGCCATCTCCAGTGGATGGACGAGTTCCGGTACCAGGGAGGCAGCAACGCGCTCGTGGCCCAACCGCTCGAGAAGATGGTGGCGAAGCCCGAGATGTGCTGGTCTTGCCACGACGGGAGCATCGTCGACTCGAGGGCCCGACTCATGCACAAGGGGCACGAGACCGGCGAACCGCCGTCACCCGAGATGACCATCCCCCACGAATTCCCCTTGGATGTCGACGGGAACGTGCAGTGTGCAACCTGCCACACCCCCCATGCACTTCGAAGCGACCAGGACACGCACGCGAACCTGTTCCTGCGCGCACCCAACGAGGATTCGGCGGCCTGCAGGGCGTGCCACGGGGAGATGGACGGCGGCGTCGAGGCGGGGAGCCACCCCGTCGGGGACTTCGATCGTGGCGTCCCCGAATCCCTTGTCGCGCACGGCGCGAAGACCGGCCTCTCCGGCGGTCGGATCCTCTGCGAGACGTGTCACACCGCGCACGGCTCCACCCACTCCGCCCTGTTGGTCGAGAACGCCGGCGACTCGACCCTGTGTGTCACGTGCCACACCAACCAGATGGCGAGCCACCTGGTGCACGGTAAGCCGGTGGAGAACGTGGTCCCGATCCGGCTGGCGATGCGGGGGGCGAAGTTGGGCGACGACGGCCGGATCACCTGCCTGACCTGCCACGCCATGCACGAGAACACCAGTGGAGGAAACGCCCTGCTCGTCGAGGACGGGACTGGGTTGTGCGAGGCCTGTCACACCGACGTGGACCTCGGTGAGAGCGCTCATGCGCTCATGGAGACTCCGAGCGGCTTCCCCTGCGAGGCATGCCATGGCCTGCATGGGGGGCCCGGCGCCGATTGCATCGCGTGTCACGGCCCCAACGGTGACAGCTACAAGGCCGGCATCCAGCCGGGGATCCTCGGTCATCCCGCTGACGGGAGGCGAATGGACGACGGCCGGCTCCTGGGCTGCAGCCCATGCCACGGCGAGCGTACCCATGACGCCTTCATCCCTGAAGGCGACAGCTGCGCAGAGTGCCACGAGCCGCTGGTCCGCGCCGCAG
>JAFDJI010000903.1 GCA_019307545.1 Deltaproteobacteria bacterium
CAGCTCGCGAAATGCCTCCCGCGCCACCGCCAGTCGCTCGCGAAAGCCATCGGGGATGCCCCGAGCGGCTGCGGCGACGTACAGGTGGATCCAGTAGTCCAGGGAGAGTCCCAGCAGCGCGCCGGCGAACCCAAGGTTGATGCCGTGGATCGGGCGGATGAGTCCGGCGACCGCGGCGGTTGCGGCGACTACCAGGACGAGCGGTCCCAGAGCGCCGGCCACCGGACGGAAGCTGCGGAAGCCGACCACGAAGAGCAGCAGCAGCAACCCGATGCCAAAGGCGCCAGCGAAGCGAACGTCATCGCGCATCGACCGGGCCGCGTCCTCCGCGATCCGGTGGCTGCCCAGCCAGGTCACGGGCAGCGGGGATTGAGAGAAGACCTCCTCGAGGTGCGCTACCAGCGGGGCGTCGGGCCCTACCTCCATGGACGAGAGCCTTGGCTCGACGAAGAGCACCGCTCGCTCACCGGAATCGTGGAGGAAGTGCCCGTCCACGACCTCCACCCGGAAGAGGTGGAGCCCTTCGAGTTGGGCCAGGGCCAGTCCAGTGAGGTCCAGGGGGTCCGCGAGGAAGGCGCGCTCCTGCAGGAAGCCACCGGGCCCCGCGAGGCGCACCACCTGCGCCCCCAACACTTCCCGCAGTCCCGCTGGGGAAAGGCGCTCCTCGAGCTGATCGCGCGGGATGAGCGATACCGCGTGGGGGGCGACCGCCTTGTGCACCGCGCGGAGGTCCCCGAGGTCGACCCGGTAGCGCACCGAAGCGATGGCGGGGTCCGCCTCCAAGCCGGAGCCAAGGGCATCCACCGCCTCGATCAGTGTCTCGCGGGGGACGCCCGACCCGTCCACCTCGACGAGCAGGGTGTCCGATACGTCGAAGCGCTCCAGGTACCAGAAGGCGGTGGCGAACTCACCCTCCTCGGGCATCAGGCGCGACAGGTCCGCGGTCACCCTGAGCCGGCCCGCGAGGAGCCCGAAGACCGCGAAGAGGAGAAGCGCGAGAACCAGACGGTGGCGAACCCTCACCGAGTCCCCTCGGGAAGCCGGAAGTGCGCTTCGGTGAGCGGCACCCCCGGATGCATGTCGTACAGCTCGATCTCCACCGTGTCGCCGTCCGGCTCCCGGAGCACGACCCGCGATACCTGCGGCGGAACCCCCTCGATGGTGAGCGCGATGTCGCGGATGAGCCCGGTCAGGGCCTCCGACCGCGGGGTCAGCAAGGCGACGTCCCCCTCCTCGCTTGCCTGCCACGCGATGGTGTAGTCTCGGGTAACCGCGTTCTTTCAGGTCCATCTCCTGCCGGACGCCCAGGTCCGGATAGGACAGGCCCACGGTGGTTCCGCGCATGACCAGCACGGACCGCCCCGGTGACTCCAGGATCCACGCAAGGCGATCGGGTCGCTGGAACCGAAGCAAACCGGTGGCATGCAAGGGCTTGGCGAGGAGGCGCGTGGTCCGGACCTGCCGGAAACGTGCCTCCAAGCTTGGCACCTCCGACATCGCGGCCCACGCGGCCCGCGCCTCGGCGGGTACCTCGTCCCCCGCGATGGCAGACCCCTCCCAGAGGGCCAGGACGAAGCAGAGCGTGCGGAGCAGCCTCATGTCGGCAGGATACCCGAGGGCGCCCCAGTGGAGCGTCCCGCCGGTTATGCCTCCGTCCGTTGGGCGATGGGTCACTGGAGGACTGGTGCGGAAGCCCCCGACCGGAAAGGGACGGTTCCTCGAACACCGGACATCGATCCGCGTCCGTTTCCAGGAGGTGGACGCCCTCCAGGTGGTCTGGCACGGCCACTACATCGGGTACTTCGAGATCGCTCGGGAAGCCTTCGCCGAGGTCTACGGCATCACCTACCAGAGGTTGATCGAGGCGGGGGTGGCGACGCCGATCGTGCACGTGTCTTGCGACTACAGGCTCCCCGCTCGATACGGCGACACCCTGGAAATCACGGTGCGCCTGTTCGAGCGAGCCACGTCCAAGCTCGAGTTCTCCTACGAGATCCGGCGCGTTGCGGACGAGGCCCTCCTCGCCGAGGGCAAGTCGGTGCAGGTCTTCATCACCCTCGAGGGAGATCTGGTGCTGCGGCGCCCCGAGGTGCTGACGACCTTCTACGAGACCTGCCGCGATCAGATGCAGGGGGAAGCGGTCACGTGAGTGCGTGCGCTCGGAACGCCCCTGCGCCGGTTTGGAGGTAGGCCGTGCGGATCGCGTTCGTCTCTGCGAACCGCGAGGTCCTCCCCGACCCGGTGGTGCCACTGGGGCTCCTGCACGTCATGGCGGCCACGCCTGCTCGTCACGAGCGGGTGTTCTGGGACCTGTGCTTCGAGGACGAGCCGCTCGTCGCCCTGGCCGACCGCATCACGGAGAACCGCCCGGAGCTGGTCGCCATCGGGCTGCGGAACATCCAGAACAGCGACTACTCGGACATCGAGGCCAACCTCCACTACTACCGCGACCTGGTCGACACCGTCCGGTCGGTCACCCCCGCACCGATCGTGCTCGGAGGCGCGGGGTTCAGCGTCATGCCCCGCGACATCCTCGAACGCCTCGACGCGGACTGGGGCATCGCAGGGGAGGCCGAGGTGGCGTTCCCGGCCCTGGTCCAGGCGCTGGAGACCGGCAATCTCGACGGGCTGGGTGCCGTCGGGCGGGTCTTCCAGCTCCAAGACGGACACGCGGAACGGCTTTCCGCCGGACCGCCCCGGTTCCTGGACCTCGACGCGCTGCCGGCGGTGGGGCGCGAGGCGGTGGACCCCCGCTACTACGAGCAGGTCGGGATCGAAGCGGTCCAGACCAAGCGGGGCTGCCCGATGCGGTGCGACTACTGCACCTACCCCCTCATCGAGGGGCGAAAGAGCCGGTTGCGCGCCCCGGACCGGGTGGTGGACGAGATGGAGGCCGCGCTGCGGACCCATTCGGCTATCGACCACTTCTTCATCGTGGACTCGGTGTTCAACCTGCCGCCCGCCCACGCAAAGGCGATCTGCACCGAGTTGGTCCACCGCGGATGGTCGACGCCGTGGACCTGCTACGCCAACCCCATCGGGTTCGACCGGGTGTTGGCAGAGTCGATGGCCGCGGCGGGCTGTGCCGGGATGGAGATCGGTGCGGACTCGGGCGATGACGGCGTCTTGAAGCGGCTGCACAAGGGCTTCGGGACGGCGGACCTCACTCGCATGCACGCGCTGTGCGCAGACGTGGGCCTCAAGGACTGCCTGACGTTCATCCTCGGGACCCCGGGGGAGACCCTCGCCGACGTCAGCCGCACCCTGGACTTCATTACCAGGGTGGCGCCCTTCGCGGCCATCTTGATGATCTGGCAGGACGAAGCGGAGGCGAGGGACCCGTCGCTCGCTCACCACCGACGCGCCCTGCGGGAAGGGATCGAGGCGCTCC
>JAFDJI010000904.1 GCA_019307545.1 Deltaproteobacteria bacterium
GGAAGACAGGCTACGGAGGCCCCTGCCCTCCCATCGGGCGGCACCGCTACTTCCACAAACTGTACGCGCTGGACATGGTGCTGGACGACCTCGGCGAGCCCACGAAGGCCCAGTTGGAGGCGGCCATGGAGGGGCACGTGCTCGAGAAGACCGAGTTGATCGGCACCTACCAGAAAAGCTGACCCCCAGACCGTCGTGTGCGGCGGGCTGCCCCGTGGTGGATGCCGCGCTCCGGGGCGCCCTACTGCACCACCAACCCCATCCGCTCGTGCCACGCCGCTATCGACTCGTCCGGGTACCGATCGAAGGTCTTGTCGCCGGGGCGGATGTCGGGCTGCACCCAGGGCGCTTTGAACGCCAACATGATGTGGGTGCGGGACGGCGGCTCCGGCAGCAGGGTGTCGATGGCGGAGGCGTGGGGATGGAACATCTCGGGCCAGCGTCGGTCCCAAACCCACAGTTGGGTGCCGCACTCCCCGCAGAAGAACCGCTCGCCGACGCTCTTCCGGTCCTTCTTGCCCGGGTCGCGAATCGTGGCGTGGAAATCGCGCAGGTGCTCCCGACCCTCGATCACCAGGGTCGCGTAGTCGGCCTGGATGTTGACGCCATACCCACCCCCGCCCGCGGTCTTCCTGCAGATCGAGCAGTAGCACCACATGTAGGGGTACGGGTGGACGCTCTCCGCCGAAAACTGGATGGCACCGCAGTGGCAGGATCCTTCGAGCCGCATGTCTACCTCGCTGTGACGCTACTTCACCGTCATGGTGAACTCGCCTTGCCAACCCTCGGGCGGGGGATGGACCTGGTAGTCGAGGCACCGCTCCCGGAGGACGACGGAGGCGCGGTCCGCGGGCACCTGCGCCACCGCCGCGTCGAAGCATCCGATCGCCGCCCCCCACTCCCTCGACCGGTAGTGGCGCAGCCCCCGCTCGTACTGCTCCTTCATCGCGAGCACCGCATCGCTCACCGCCCCCTTCACGCCCAGCAACTCATACACCGTCACCGCCTTGACCTTGCCCTTGACCCGGACCGAGTCCAGCGACCTCCCCTCGAAGTGCTCGGAAACCAGGTTCCAGGTGTCCTCGCTGATGAGGATGGTCGTCCCGTACTGCTTGCTGAGGCCCTCCAAGCGGCTCGACAGGTTCACCCCGTCGCCCATCGCGCTGTAGGCCATGCGTTCCGGGGTCCCAAAGTGCCCCACCGCGACCGTGGCGGTGTGCAACCCAAACCGGGTGTGAAATTGCGGTGCGTCGGGCTCATCGGCCCACAGGCCCGCGACGATGTCGGCACACTCCAGCGCCGCATGGCAAGCCTGCACCGCGTGGTCGGGCACCGGGACCGGAGCACCCCAGAAGGCCATGATGCCGTCCCCGATGTAGTGGGCGACCGTCCCCTGGCGGGACTGGATCTGCCGGGTGAGCCCTCCGAGGTAGACCCCCAGCCGCCGCGCCACCGGCCCGGGCCCCAGCGCCTCGCTGATGGTCGTGAACCCGGCGATGTCCGAGAAGAGCACGGTCACCTCGACCAGATCGCCTCCGAGTTGGGGTTCCTGGTGGTTCTCGAGGAGGACCCGCACCAACTTCATCGGCAGGTACTTCTGCAGCGACCGCAGCCCGGTCTTCATGCCGTCGAAGGCACTCAGCGCGTCGTGGACCTCCTTGAAGGGAGTGTGGGTATCGACCTGTTCGTCGAACTGAAGCGCCTGGATCTTGGCGCTCTCCGAGACGAGGCGTTGCAGGGAGTGGGTGATGCGCCGGGACAGGAGCACGCTGAGGAGGACCGTCGCCAGGCTGAAGAACAGGGCCGTGAGCAGGTTCTGCCGGTTCAGCCGCTGCACGTCAGCCAGGAAGTCCGCCTCGGGTGCCACCACCGCGATCACCCAGTCGCCGGCCCCCTCCTGGATGGGGCGCAGGGCGGCGATGTGGGCAGCGCCACCCGCCTCGAAGCGGGTGAATTCCTGTTCCCCCCGCCCCTCCACCGCATGGGCGAAAGCCTCGCCGGACGCAAGCGCCACCAGGGCCTGGTTCCCGCTCTGGTCGGCCTGTTTCAGCACCAGCTCGGTGCGGCCCCCCTCCTGGGTGGTCTCCGCGACCAGATCTCCGAGGTCGGGGTTGCCGATCACCCGACGCCGCTGGTCGACCAGGAACACCGCCCCACGTTCCGAAACGTCCAGGGTGGCCAG
>JAFDJI010000905.1 GCA_019307545.1 Deltaproteobacteria bacterium
CTCTTCTGGGCTTTCCCGTACTTGGAGCAAGCCCCTTATTCGACTCATCGCCCGCAGAGGCCATACCGGTACTACGGGCCGACCGGCTCCGTGAAACGGTCTGAGGCGAGAGAGGCTGCCGACGACGCCCTCATCGCGTGGGTGCGTATAGTCCGTCACGGCCCGCCGCCACATCCCCAAGACCCCACACAGAGAAGACACGCAGGACCCTCCTGGATCCGGTCCTATGTGCCGAGGTATGCTCCCGGCGACCAGTGACGAGCAGCCCAGGAGGCCTCGATGACCAAGACCCTGCAGTTCCTGGTGTTCCTGGTCCTCCAGATCTTGTTCTTGCCGCTGGCGATCCTGGGGATGATCCCCGCGGTCTACAAGGAGATGGTGGTCAGCAGGAAGCTCGGCGCGTCCTTCACCGCGGGCCAGGCCATCCAGCCCCGGTGGATCATGCACTACTTCGGCACCCGCGAGGACGAGGCGACCGTCGCTTTCATCAAGGCGTTTCCCATCGAGTCCCACTGGGGCTTTTTGGGGGTAATGGGCGCGGCCATCGTGGCCAACCGGATCTGCGGCTACACGCCTGGGCTGGCGAAGGTCCCCGAGCCCGGTCGGGAGACCCTGATGACCTTCCTCCCCGCCAGGGTGGTCCACAACGATCGGCTCGCGAAGAGGAGCATGGAGCGGGTCGAGCAGGTGGTGCTCATGGGGGCCGGCTTCGACCTCCGGGTACTCGAGCTGTCGAGAGGCACGGACCTGGAGGTCTTCGAACTCGACATGGACAAGACCCAGCAGCTCAAGCTGGCCACCATGAAGGCCGCGGGCATCGCGTACGACCATGTCACGTACGTGCCCATCGACTTCCGACACGAGGACTGGATGGACAAGCTGATCGAGGCCGGCTTCGACTCGACGAAGACCACCTACTTCCACTGGGAGTCCGTCAACAGTTACCTCGAGGAGGACGTGGTGCGGGAGACCCTGCGCAAGATGGCCGAGCTGTGCGCCAGCGGAAGCGTCGTGGTGCAGGACTTCTACTCGACGACCCTCCTCACCGGCGCGGCCTCTTCCGGCTTCGGGAGCACCGGGAGAATCGTGGCGTGGATGGGGGAACCGTGGCGGTTTGGGATCGACATGTCGAAGGACGCGAAGGCGACCATCGAGGCACTCCTGGACGAGTACGGACTGGTGGTAAAGGAGGTCGTTCTCTGTGGGGCAAAGGACGAGTCCACGCCCCCGTTCTATGCGATCGTCGAGGCGGTGAAGGAGTAGTGCTCCGCTGACGCCAACGTGATCACACCGGGGCCACAGACGCCGCGTGCGCATACGGCGCAGAGGCGCTGGAGGGGGTCATCGGAGTCCGTCACGACTTCCGCGTGTACGCCCCGACATTCAGCCCGACCAGCGAGAGCACCCCGGCCATGACTCCGAGCAGGACCGAAGTGAACACAACTGCCGTGATCACCAGGTGTAGACCGCCGAACGGGGACCAGAAGACCATGAAGAGGCCCTCGCCCAGAGCCCCCAATGCGGCGTGCACGAGACCCGACCGAAGAGCCAGGCCGCGGATCAGGGCCTGATCGGCGTCCAGGTCGGCCCGCCCGACGAGGAACGCTCCTGCGAACAGCCCCACCATGAGACCAAACACCGCAACCTCCGACCCCGCCGTCACCACCGCCAGCGCGCTGGCCAGCACGACCTCGAGAACCATCTGTCGGGCCACCAGACCCATGAGGTGCCCTTTGACGTGCACGCCCCCTCCGGTCAGGACCTGCTCCTACTCGGCCACAAACAGGTCATGCCCGTCAACTCCTCGGACACCCGCCGATGCACACGACTGCATCCCCGGGGACTCGTATAGACCGATTCATTCCCTGATCCGGCTTCCATCGAACAGCCACGGCGACCTACACGCCGCACATACTCCTGGTGCTGCGGTGGCGACGGAGAGGTGGACGCCGGCGACGTCCAAAGGCGGCGCAGGCACCAAGGCTGTGCTCCGTCGCCGACCCATCGCTTCAGCCGCCACCGACTCCCGGGGCGTCCAGCGACGTGTAGGTCGACCTGCATGTCGTTGGTGCAATGGGAGCCTCCCCGCAAGCCCCACTCCTTCCATCTCCTTCGCATCGGCCAGTCGCTGCCTTTGCTACTGAACTCTGTGCCTAATCGGGTAGCCGGGGGTTTCTCTCC
>JAFDJI010000906.1 GCA_019307545.1 Deltaproteobacteria bacterium
AGGGCCTTCGCCTCCATCTGGTCGTTGAAGACGGTCCCGGTGCCGTGGACCGAGACCATGTCGATCTGCTCGGCGCGGACGCCCGCATCGGCGAGGGAGGCGCGCATCGCCGCCGCCGCGCCGCGGCCCTCCGGGTGCGGGGCCGTCATGTGCCGTGCGTCCCCGGCCAACCCGACGCCGAGGACCACTCCCAGGGCCTTCGCGCCGCGGCGGGCGGCGTGCTTGGAGGGCTCGACCACCAGGGCCGCCGCCCCTTCCCCCAGGGTCAGGCCGTCCCGGTCGGCCTGGAAGGGATGGGTGGCTCCCTCCGAGAGTGCTCCCAGCCCGTTGAACCCGGCGTGGATGTACAGCGAGAGGGCATCGAGGCCGACGACGAGTACCGCCGGGGCCAGCCCGTCGGCGAGCCACCCCGACGCCAGCGCGAAGGCGGCGGTCCCGGAAGCGCACGCCAACGAGAGGGTCGCGACGGGGCCGGTCAGCCCCAGCTTCGCGGCGAGCCGCAGCGTGGGGGCCTCCCGCCCGCATCCTGTCTCCGAAGACGTCTTTCCGGAGAGGACGTCGCGGTGCCATCGCTCCCAGGGCCCCGAGATGTTCCCACTGGTGGTCCCGACCACCAGCCCCATCGCGGGCAAGGGCGCGGTGAGGCCGGCCTGCACCAGTGCGTCGTTTGCCACAGCGAGCAAGAGCGTCTCGGCGGGCCGCTCCCGCTCCAACCCGGGGGCGATCCCACACCACGGGGAGCCGAGACCCTCGTGTGGGTAGGGCGGGCGCTCCGAGAATGCGTGCTCGCGACGGTGGAGCAGCGAACGCAGCGGCTGCACGCCTCGGCCCGCGGCGGTCCACGCGCCCATGCCGGTGACCACCAGTGTCATGCGAGCAGATCTCCGATCGATACGGACCGCAGGTCCCGGTCGGCGAGGTCTCGCAGCACCTGGGGCAGGACGAGCCGGGCTGGCTTGGGTCCCTCGTGCAGGAGCAGCACGTCACCTGCCTCGGCGCGGGCACACGCCGTCAGCAGGCGCCCGGGGTCGGAGCGGACCCCGTCCCCGGTTCGCAGGGAGCACCAGGCGGTTCGCAGCCCAGCCCGCTCCACCGCCTCGGCCAGCCGGGGGCTTGTTACCCCGAAGGCGGGGCGATACCAACGGATCTCGGCGTCCACGATCGACCGCAGGCGCCGCACCGCCTCCCGAAGCTCGGCCGCGCCCCGGCCCGGGGGCAACAGGGTGAGCCAGGGATGATGCGCGAGCCCATGCAGACCGACCTCGTGCTCCGCCGCGATCGCGCGCAGCAGGTCGGGGTGGCGTTCGCACTGGTCCACCAGCACGAAGAAGGTGGCGCGGGCCTCCGCGTGCCGGAGCGCTCGAAGCAGTGCTGGGGTCGAGTCCGGGTGAGGGCCGTCGTCGAAGGTGAGCGCCACCACCGGGTTGTTCGTGGGGCCCCGGACCACCGCGGGGCCGTAGAGCTGGAGATCGATCCGGGAAGACGCGACCACCAGGGTCCCCACCAGCGCGCCCGCGAGGACCAACCCCACGACGGTCGCCGCGCCCGTCGGCAGTGCCCCGAGGAGGTGGAGGCCGAGCGTCGCGGTCGCAACCACCGCGTAGCCGCCGGCCACGCCGCTCATCCGGTCGAACCCTCGACGGTCACGTCCCATCTGGCTGCACCCGAACCGCGGTCATCGCCGCACCTGGAAGGGAGGGCGGTTGCGTAGGTTCCTCCGCGACCTGTGGACCCAGATGCTCCGCGAGCACACCCAACCGGGCCGCCTGGCCTGGGCGGTGGGCCTCGGTCTCTTCGTGGGGACCCTGCCCCTGTTCGGGTTGCACCTGGGCATCTGCATCGTCGTGGCGGTGGTCCTCCGGCTGAACAAGCTCACCATGTACCTGGCGGCGAACATCTCCAACCCGCTCATGGCGCCCATACTAGTCGCCACCAGCATCGCCCTCGGAGAGTGGCTCCGCTTCGGCGCCTGGCGCCCGCTGAACGTGGCGCAGGGGCGGGCCTTCGTGGAACAGCTCGCCTTCCTCTCCTGGCGGATCCCCGACCTGTTCCTCTCGTGCCTGCTGGGAGGCGCGGTCCTCGGTGCCGCCTTGGGGCTGGTGGGCGGTGTGGCCACCTTCGTTTGGGCGACGCGCCGCAACGCGCGCCGCGCGGCCGAGGACCCGGAGGACCTTCAGGC
>JAFDJI010000907.1 GCA_019307545.1 Deltaproteobacteria bacterium
GTCCCTCCGGGGAGCTACGACATCGAGGCCACCTTCTCCGATGGGGTGCCGGTGAACGTCGGGCGGATGACCGTGGGAGAAGGGGGGACGCACGTAGTGCGCTGCAACGAGAACATGGGAATCTGCCGCGGTTCCTAATCGAACCTGACGACGAAGGCGACGCCAGCGAGGCCGACGGTGGCGGTGGCAAGGCCGATCGAGGTGTAGTAGGCGGCGTTGGTGGTGTGGAACTTCGCCGCGGTCGGGTTGCTGTTGAAGGAGGCACGCAACGCAGCCGCGGTGCCGTAGGTGGCGGCGGCGGCGATCCCGGTCCCGAGGGCGGCGGTGCGCAGCTTCTTCCGCTTCGGATTGCTCGCCTTGGGAGCGGGTGGCTCCAACACCACGTCGGTGGGGATGGCGCGATCGGCCCTGCGCTCCTCACGGGTTGGGCGGTCCTTCTTGCGGGGGCTTCCTCCACCGGGTCGCCCTCCCCCAGCGCGTCCGCAAGGCTCGCCAGGTCGTCGGAGATCGGTGGTTCCTCGACCTCGGGTGCTTCGTCGATCACGGGCGCCTCGTCGAGATCCTCTATGTCCAGGTCCTCGAGGGCCTCGGCGACGCTCGGCGCGCTCTCGACGCTCTCGATGGTGGCGGGGGGCGGGGCGCCGGGCTCGATGTAGCCGGTCCAGACCACGTCCTCTCCGCGCAGGTACTGGACCACGGTGGGCTTGTCGCCCGGAAGTTGGTCGGAGGGGGACCCATCCACGTAGGCGCTGACGCCTCGGGGGGGGGAGAACGACGTCTTTGCTGTGTCGCTCGGCTCGGCGGCCTGCTCGTAAAGCCTGTACAGACGTCCGCCCTCGGGTGCGATCCGGGTCGAGAGCTTGTAGTCGGGTTCCAGCGCGCGGGCAGCGCGGAAGGCGGCGAGGGCGTCCTCGCTTTCTCCACTCATGAACGCGGTCACGCCTACCATGCGGTGGTAGGCGGCGGCCCGACGGGGCGTCAGCACCTCGTCCAGGCAGGACAGGGCAGCGTCGGCGGCCTTCGCAGCGGATTGGACGCCGGTTTCGTCGAGGGTCGCAAAGGCGAACAGCGCGTCGTCGACGTGCGCCTCCACCTGCTGTGCATTGGAGGGCGCTCCCTCGCAGGGGCCGGCCCAGGCCGAGGTGAGCAGGGCGAGGAGCATGAGCATCACTGTGATCTCCAGGCGTGGTCCATGCCTTGGCAGAGGCATTCCGTAGCCCGTCGCAGGCCTTGGGGGAAGTCCTGGACACTTGGTGGTGGTTGCGGTTCCCGCGGCTGGGGTGCTTCCGGTCCGTCAAAGGTACGCGAAGCCGGTAGCGGCCCGCCTCGCCCATCGGCTATCAGAATGGCTCCTTCGATGGAGGTCGCGTGAGGGAACTCGCGAAGGTGCTGCTGGTGGCCAGCCTCATGGCAGGAGGCACGGCTTGCGGCTCGCTCCATTCCCTTGCGCACTATTTCGACGAGCCGGACGACACCGGTAGTGTCTCCCAGGATACCGGGCCGTTCGTGGACACCGGGCCTTGGTGGGATTCCGGTGTCGACACTGGCGATACGGGCGGAACCGATACCGGCGGATCTGGCGGCAGCGCGACCACGATGTGCGAAAACACCTGTCTGTTCGCCTATGACAGCGAATGCGACGACGGGGGGCCGGGCGCCGACTATTCGGTGTGCGACCTGGGGACCGACTGCGCCGATTGCGGGCCTCGTGAGGTGGTGACTGGCGGGATGTGCGATGACACCTGCCTCTTCGCCGCGGATGGCTACTGCGACGACGGTGGTCCGGGCGCGGAATTCAGCCTCTGCGCCCTGGGCACCGACTGCACGGACTGCGGCCCCCGCTGACCGCCCCGGGCGTAGCGCGGCGCACGCGCGGAAGCGCGTTACACCGGTCGGGAGGAAGCACCTTGCACCCCACTCCCGACCTCCTGATGCGGCACAGCCGACCCGGCCCGCGCTACACGAGCTATCCGACCGCGCCCGTGTGGCAGGAGGACTTCCCGGAATCGGCCCGCGCGGCGGCGTTGGCTGCGCTCTCGCTTCCCGTGAGTGTCTACGTACACATTCCGTTTTGCCGTGAGCAGTGTTGGTTCTGCGGCTGCAACATGGTGGTGTCGCGTCACCGGGAACCGGGGGTTCGCTATCTGGATGCCTTGGAGCGCTACGTGGAGCGGCTTCCGCTGTCGTCGGAGCGCATCGACGTGGCGCGCATCCACCTCGGTGGTGGCACCCCCACCTGGCTGGAGAGTCAGGAGTTGGAGCGCCTGTACGCCATCCTCCACAGCCGTTTCCGTCCCGTCGAGGGCGCGGAGATCAGCGTCGAGGCCGACCCCGAGATCACCACCGACGAGCAGGTGGACGTGCTCGCCGCACTGGGCGTGAACCGGCTGTCCCTCGGCGTCCAGAGCTTCGACCCCGAGGTGCTCGCTGCGGTGAACCGACCCCAGCAGCAGTCGCGAATCGCAGCGATCGTGGAACG
>JAFDJI010000908.1 GCA_019307545.1 Deltaproteobacteria bacterium
CTATCCCCCGTTCTCCGCCAACCAGTCCGGGCCGGAGATCCTCTACGAGTTCGAGGTGGACGAGCGCGTCCGGTTCCACGCTGAAATCATCGCCCCGGAGCCCGACTTCGTCGATGTCGACGTCCACGTACTCGATCGGCTGAACCCGCCCCGCGCGGTGGACCGCGACGACATCTGGGTGGGCACGGTGCTTGAGCCCGGCACCTATTGGATCGCGGTGGACACCTACGCCGGGGATGGCAACGCCGGGGAGTACACCCTGATGGTGCAGGCGCGAGCCGACAGCCTCGATGAGGACGACTACTTCAACGACTACATCCTCGAGGCGGTCGAAACCCTTTACGTCAACTACGGGATCCTCGGCTACGACTCGGCGGTCCTGACCCACGACATCGAGTACGGCTCCTTCGGCGTCATCCCCCGCACCGGCGGCGCTCGGACCATGTGCGTGGCCGCGGTGATGGAGGTCATCCTCACCGCGATCCAGCTCTACGCCGACGACCACGGCGACGACGTGTTCGACTTCCTCCCCAAGGGCAGCTGGGAGGGCTTCGGCAGCGACGACATCAAGGCGCACCTGCGGGCTCCTTCGTAGGCATCAACCGCACCACCGGAAGCGGGCACGCGGTGGTGTTCCTCGGTTTCATAGACATCGACGGCAACGTGACCGACACCTGGCACTCCGAGGTGGTGGGGTTCACCTACTTCTCGTCCCAGGGTGGCTACGAGGTGGGCAGCGGCGGTCTGGACTACCGCTACGCGGTCTTCTCCGACTTCGGCGCACCCGCAATGCCCTACAAGC
This sequence comes from Deltaproteobacteria bacterium, assembly GCA_019307545.1. Taxonomy (GTDB): domain Bacteria; phylum Myxococcota_A; class UBA796; order UBA796; genus JAFDJI01. The sequence continues at coordinate 803 of JAFDJI010000908.1, forward strand.
GCGACCTGAACGTTATCTACAGCGACCAGCAGTGGCTGTTCAACACCGGGATGATGTTCCACCCCTCCCAGTGGCATACCACCCCCTACGCGACCGGAGCGCGTCGGGCCGTCCAAGAAGACCTGGCCTGGTTCGACGAGACGTACTTCACCGGGGTGACGGCCGACGACGACCTGTAGGAGGTGAGGGCGGTGGTATCGTCCCGCCGGACGCCGGAGGGATGAGCCATGCCGACCGAAGCCTCGCAACGTGCGTTGGAGGGATTGAGGGACTTCACCACGCTCGAGTGGTACGTCATCCCGTTCCTCGCCATCCTGTTCTACATCTACGCGCTCGAGGTCAAACAAGCGCGGAAGTCTGGGAACTGGGACGCGATCATCGCCGGCGCGACCGTGTTTGGGATGGACTTCGTCAACGAGACCGTCAACGGGTGGATCTTCCACCTGACCCAACACTCGGCGCTGTGGACGACCCCCGGACCCACTGCCCTGCGCACCATGGTGGGCTGGAACGTGGAGATCATGTTCATGTTCGCGATCTCCGGCCTCATCTGGTACCACACCTGCTCGGAGGACCCCGCCGAGAAGATCCTGGGCGTCCCGAACCGGTGGTTCTGGGCCATCAGCTACGCGGTGTTCTGCGTGTTCATCGAGTGGTTCCTGAACGTGGGCGACCTGCTGATCTGGGAGTACGTCTTCTGGAACCGCTCCTTCGCCGGCGTGTGGCTGATCTTCCTGTTCGGCTACCTCCACTTCTACGTGGCGTGCATCCTGGTGCTCCACCTGAAGACGATGCGAAACCGCCTGATCGCCATCGGGTCGATCTGGGGGGTCGCCATCCTGCTGAACATCATCGGGATGGGGATTCTCGGCTTCCAGTACTAGCTATACCGAGTCGCCGCCGTCGATGACGAGGGCGTGCCCCGTGATCCACGACGATTCCTCCGAGGCCAGGAACAGCGCCGCGTTGGCGATGTCCTCCACCGTTCCCACCCGCTGCAGGGGCAGCGCGTCCACCACCCGCCGCCGCTCTGCTTCCGGGTCCTCGACCCGTGCGAGATACGCTTCGAACATCTCGGTCTGAACCGGCCCCGGGCACAGGCAGTTCACCCGGACCCGCGGCGAGCAGTCCGCCACCATGGAGCGCATCAGGGCCAGCAGCCCGCCCTTGGAGGCGGAGTAGGCCGCCGCCGCCTTCGCACCCTCCAGCGCGAGCACCGAGGCTACGTGCACCACCGATGCGCCATCGGTGAGGTGGGGCACCAGGGCGCGGGTCACCAGGTAGGTGCCGCGGAGGTTGGTGGACAGGACCTGGTCCCAGTGCTCCGGCGGCGTCTCGGTCACCGAGGCGGGGTGGGTGTTCACCCCGGCATTGTTCACCAGGATGTGGGGATGGGGATGGCGCGCCAGGACCGCCGCCACCGCCGCCCGGACCGAGGCCTCGTCGGAGACGTCACAGGGCGTCCCCACCGCCGCGAGTCCCTCCACGGACAGGTCCCGTGCCAACACCTCGAGGGGGGCGACATCGTTGTCGAGGAGGTGCACGAAGGCCCCCTCCCGAGCGAACCGCTGTGCGATGGCGGCGCCAATGCCCCTGGCGGCCCCGGTGACCACCGCGACCCTGTCTGCGAGTCTCACCGCACCCCCAGGCAATCGAGCAGCACCTCCAGCAGGGTCTGCTCGGACCGCCGCAGCCGCTCGGAGGCGAAATCGAGCGTCCAGGTCCCCTCCGAGGACACCAGGTCGCTCAC
>JAFDJI010000909.1 GCA_019307545.1 Deltaproteobacteria bacterium
GATTGGAGCAACCCGAGGCGGCCGAGGCCTACTTCCGGCAGGCGCTCACCCTGTTGTCGGAGGACATCGATCTGGGGGACGCGTGGAAGGGCGTTGCGGTTTCGCTCGGCCAACGTGATCTCTGTCCGGAAGCCATGGATGCTGCCGACCGGGCGCGCGCCCTCCATCCCAACCTGCGCCTGAAGCTGCCCGAGTGCGAGGATTCTCACGAGCCCGCCGCACAGGAGACTCCGTGAGTCGAAGCGTGAGGGACCGCACGATGATGGCCATGAAGGACGCCTCCCACGACGATCTGTTCTGGCGGTTCGGGCTCCTTGGCACTGGCGTTCTCGCCTGGATGGCCGCCACAGACATGTGGGAACGCGGTGATGTGGGGGCGATGTCGTTGTCGGTGGCGATGCTCCTCGTGACCTGCCTGATGGGCTTCGTACTCATGCTCTTCGCCTGCGGACGTAGCGTGCCCCGCGTTGCACGCTACGTGCTCCCAGTCGCCTTGGCACTGATCGTTGCCAGCTACGTCCAGATCCACCTTGCCGAGATCCGCCTGCGCGGCGGGGATCTGGTCACGGACTCGCTCATATTCCAGGAATATGCATCTCATCTCGTGCTCGAGGGGGTGAATCCCTATCGCTTCGACATGTTCGAGGCCTACCGGGCGCACCAGACGCCAATCAACTTCTCCACTCCCCTGGTCGACGGGAGCCTGTCGGGGCACCTGCCCTATCCGGCACTGTCCTTCCTGTTGCTCGTCCCGTTCCTGGCCCTCGGGCTCGACGTGACGGTCGTATATCCGGTCTTCTTGATGGCCGGGCTGGTTGCGCTCTACTTCGGGGTGAAGGAGCGCTATCGTCCAGTCATCCTGCTGCCGTTCCTCACGGAGACTGCCTTCCTCGGCTACGCGTTGATTGGCGTCAGCGATCCGGTGTGGGCGTTCGTGTTGGTATGCATGGTGTTGGCCTGGGACCGTCCCGTCGGAAGGGGGTTGTTGTTCGGGCTTGCCATCTCGTTCAAGCAGCACCCCTGGCTGCTGCTCCCCTTCTTGCTGGTGCGAATCGTCTGGGAGACCGAGGGGGGGCGTGCGGAAAGGATCCGCGCCGCAGGGCTGTTCGCGGCGCTCTCCGCAGGCGTGTTCCTGGTGACGAACCTGCCCTTCCTGCTGTGGGATCCAGGTGCGTGGTTCCAGGGGGTGTTCGAGCCCTTCCTCGCGCCGATGCAGGTGTTCGGGCAGGGCGGCGCCTCCGTGTTGACCACGGTCGGTTGGCTGACGATTCCGACGTCTGCGCACGTGGTCGCCGTGTGGGGTCTGCTGGGCGTCGGGCTGCTCGCCTATGCGCGACACTATCCACGGGTGCCACACCTGTTGTGGCTGGTCCCGGCCATCGCACTCTGGTTCGGCCACCGGAGCCTGACGTCCTACTTGTACTTCTTCGCACTGCCGTTCGCGATGGATGTCTTCGGGCGGCGCCCGGGCCGCGTCGCTCGGGATGGAGCGGCCCAGCGTGCCCTGTGGCCGGAGCTTGCCCTTGCGGGCGCACTGCTGGTCGGCTTTTCCGCGTCGGCGTACTTGGCGGCGGTCCGTCCGCCCGATCTGGAGATCTCCTTTGCCGGACCCCACGAGGTTTCGAACGGTCGCATCGTGAGCACGACCGTACGAGTCCGGAACGGGACCGAGAAGGCGATCGAGCCTCGGTTCCAGGCCCAATCCAACCAGAAACAGCCGCTGTTCTGGGTCGTCGAGTCGGGACCCGAGATCCTGGAGCCGGGCGAGTCGGGGGTCTACCAGATCAGCGGGCAAATGTCGGCGTCGAATATCGAGGTTCGCCGCGGTGGCCGGATCTCGGTCCATCCGGCCGATGCCCACGAGCCGCGCGCGGTGGCCCGAATCGAGGGTGATGTAACCGGGGCGTGGCCCGGCGTGGTCCCGAACGGTCGCTGGGTTCTCTGGACCCACGACGAGGACAAGCCCCACTTCTGGGGCCTGAAGGGCTCCTCCCCCGACGCCGGGCGGGTCAGCTACGTCGCGGAGGGATCCCGCTCCGCAGTGGCGTTCGAGGTGGATCGGGCCGCCGGCGAGGAGTTCGCCGAAGTGGTGCTCAGCACGTTCATGTTTGTGCCCGAGCACCCCTTCCGGATCGATGTCCGTCCCCCGGAGGATGCCAACCGTTTCCCGGACCCCG
>JAFDJI010000910.1 GCA_019307545.1 Deltaproteobacteria bacterium
GCGTGCACGATCCTCCCCACGCTCCCCTGCTCGATGAAGGAGTACAGGTTGCTGCCTACCCCGGTGTCCAGGAACAGGTCGGCGATGTCCTTCCGACGGCACCGGACCTGGTTGATGAAGTACTCGGACGCGCCGGACCGGTGGAGCCGGCGCCCCACCTGGAGTTCGGCGAGCGAACCGTACTCGCCGGGAAACGGCTCCCCACCCGCGGCGGACAGGGTCATCGTCACCTCGGCGAAACCCACCGGCGGCCGCTCCGCCGAGCCGGTGAAGATCACATCCATCATCTCGCCGCCGCGCAGCGCCCGGGCCGACTGCTCCCCCACCACCCACCGGATGGCGTCCAGGATGTTGGACTTTCCGCATCCGTTGGGGCCCACCACGCACGAGATCCCGTGGCCGAACTCCACCTTGGTCCGGTCCGGAAAGGACTTGAACCCATTCAAATCGAGGGTGTGAATGTGCACCGAGCGCCGCTCCGAACAGGGCGGAGGCCGATCCTACCCCGGATGCCTGCGCTCGCGCTCCCGCCAGTAGCGGCACTTCTCGATGTACTCACGCCAACCGGACTCGATCAGCTTCCGGTCGGTGGCGGTGACGGTGCGAACCACCCGAGCCGGCGTGCCGAACACCAGGGAGTGCGGAGGGATCACCCGGTTCAACGGGACCAGCGCGCCGGCGCCCACGATGCTCCCGGTGCCGATGTGCGCATTGTCCAGCACGATGGCGCCGGAACCGATGAGGCACTCGTCCTCGATGATGCAGCCGTGGAGCACCGCACGGTGTCCGACCGTCACCCGCTCGCCCAGGATGGTCTCGGACAGGTTGGTGGTGTCGTGCAGGACCGCGCCGTCCTGCACGTTCGTCTGGGCGCCGATGCGGATCGGTCCCATGTCCCCCCGTACCACCGCCCCCGGCCAGATGCTGACCTCCGCCCCGAGCCAGACGTCCCCGATGACCCAGGCGCCTTCGTGAACCCACGCGGTGCTGTGGAGGTCAGGCGCCCGCCCATCGCATTCCTGGATCATCCGCACCACCTCCAGACGAAATAAGGGACCTCGCGCCTCCGTATGGGATTGTACGGAGGGTCCCCCCAATGTCCACTGCTCTCGTGAAACGTGGCCCGAGCGTCCCGATGGCCTACATCCTGCTCCTCCTGGGATGGTTCGGCCTGTGCGGACTGCATCGGTTCTACCTCGGCCGTTGGGTGAGCGGCCTCGTGTGGCTCCTCACCTTCGGCCTGCTCGGTTTCGGCCAGGTCATCGACATCTTCTTCGTCCCCCGCATGGCCGAGGACTACCGGCGCGGCGCCCCCGTCTGGTAGGCCGGGCGGGCCGCTACAACATCACCCCTGCGATGGCTCCGGTCATACACGCGGCGATCACCCCGCAGATCATGGCCTTGAAGCCGAGGCTGGCGAGGTCTCCCATCCGCTTGGGGGCGATGCCGCCGATCCCTCCCAGCTGGATGCCGATGGAGGCGAAGTTGGCGAAGCCACAAAGCGCGTAGCTCGCGATGACCGCGCTGCGCTCCGAGAGCATCACCTCGGACGACTGGACCATGGTGCCCAGGTTGATGTAGGCGATGAACTCGGTGAGCACGAGCTTCTGGCCGAGTAGATCGCCAATCAGGGTGCACTCGCTCCAGGGCACGCCCATGATGAAGGCGATGGGTGCGAAAACCCACCCGAGGATGCGGGAGAGGCTCAGCGGCTCGCTGGTGATTTGGACGAGCCCCTTGTCGAGGTTGGCGCCAACGATGGAGATGTTGTGCGCCTGGTCCACCACCACCGCCTGGCCGGCCACCAACTGCTCCTGGACCGCCGAGAGGTCCACCCCCAGCGACGCGGGGTCGCGCATGCAGGTGTACCCGAAGGCCGCCCCGCCATCGCTGCAGAAGGTCACCGGCGCGAAGCCAATGCACCAATCGAACATCGCCACCAGCGCGACGATCGCGATCAGCATCGCCGCGACGTTGAAGGCGAGGGTCAACCCGTCGGTGGCCCCGGTGGCGGCGGCCTCCATCACGTTGGTGGCGTTCTTGTCGAACTTGGTGTTCACCGTGCCGGCGGTCTCGCTCTCCTCGGTCTCCGGCACCATCAGCTTTGCGCACGCCAGGGCGGCGGGCGCGGAGATGATAGAGGCGGTGACCAGGTGGCCGGCGATGTTCGGGATCGAGTCGGATCAGCAGCGGCGCCTCGGTCTGACCCACGAAGATGTTGCCCGCGGCGGAGAGGCTCTCCGCGCCGCTGGTGCCGAGGGTGACGACCATCAGCTTGGCGATCCACCGCACCACCACCTGCATGACCCCGAGGTAGTAGAGGACGCTCATCAGCGATGAGAAGAAGATGATGGTGGGCAGCACCCAGAAGGCGAAGGTCTTTATCGGCGGAGACATCCCGTTCGCGGTGCCCACGAACAGCTGCTCCTCGCCCCCACCGGCGAGCAGTTCCGGGACGTTGCCGACCTTCACCACGTGGGGCTCGGTGCTCTGGAACACAAAGGTGGCCCCCTCCCCCGAGAAGAAGAGGAGCTGGTTCACGCCGGCGTTCACCACGGTGAAGAAGAAGTGGGACACGACGGGCGAGAGCACGATGGCCCCGAAAATCAGCTGCAGTCCTATGCCCCAGGCCACAGGTCGCCATCGGACCGCTTTGCGGTTCTCGGACAGGACCCACGCGATGCCGGCGAGCATGAAGATGCCGACAAAGGACTGGAGCCGCTCGAACACGGTGGTGTGGTGTTCAACCAGACCCGCGTACGCGACATCACTCAGGAGCCACCACGGAAACAGCATGGCTACGCCTCCACCACCTCGTGGATCAGCGGCGGGACATGGGGGGTTGCGCTGCCCAGGGTGATTGCATCTCGGACGAGTTGCGCCCCCTCTGCGAGGGCGTGACCATTGCGGTGGAACAGGGTCGCCAGGGGCTGGCCGGTGGTCACCGCGTCGCCCGGTTTCACGTGAACCAGGAGCCCCACCCCGAAGTCCACCGGATCTGCCGAACGCCGGCGGCCGGCCCCGAGCAGGAACGCGGCGCGGCCGATCCCACGGGCATCGACCTGCCGCACGATGCCACGCTCGTACGCCGCGACCTCCTCCCGGTCCGTGCCCGCGCCCTGGAGCGTAGCCAGGGTGCCCACTGCGTCTGCGTCTCCCCCCTGCGCGGCCACCATGCGGCGGAAGCGCTCGTAGGCGGCTCCCGAGGCGAGCACGCGCTCGGCGTCCGGGTGTTGGGCAAGGGCGATGGTGAGCTGCCGCAGGTCCTCGGGGCCGCCGCCCTTGAGGCAATCAACCGCTTCCACCACCTCGAGCGCGTTGCCCACCGCACAGCCCAGGGGACGGTCCATGGCGGAGATCACCGCCTGGCACTCGATCCCTGCGCCCGTGGCTACCCGCACCAGCGCCCCGGCGAGGCGCCGAGCAGCGTCGAGATCCTCCATGAAGGCCCCCGACCCGGTCTTGACGTCCAGCACCAGCCGCTGCACGCCCTCGGCGAGCTTCTTGGAGAGGATGGAGCCCACGATCAGGGGAACGGACTCCACGGTGGAGGTCTCGTTGCGCAGGGCGTACAGGACCCGGTCCGAGGGGGCCACGTCTCCGGTCTGCCCGGTGATGAAGCACCCCACCTCCGCGAGTTGGTGGCTCATCTCCGCTTCGGTGAGGTCGGTGCGGTAGCCGGGGATGGCCTCCAGCTTGTCCAGGGTGCCGCCGGTGTGGCCGAGCCCCCGGCCGGAGATCATGGGAACCCGGAGCCCCAACTCCGCCCACAGTGGCGCCAGCACCAGGCTCACCTTGTCGCCCACTCCCCCGGTGGAGTGTTTGTCGATGCAGAGCGGCCCGTCCGGCCAGGTCAGCACGTCGCCAGAACGGGTCATGGCGCGGGTGAGCGCTACGGTCTCCGCGTCGGTGAGCCCACGCATGTATGCCCACGCCAGCCACGCCGCCGCCTGCGGACGGGAG
>JAFDJI010000911.1 GCA_019307545.1 Deltaproteobacteria bacterium
CGCATCAGGACCCGTGCCACGACGCCCGTCCCGAAGCTGGTCCCCGCCATCCAGACGAGGGGCGCGAGGATGCCTCCCTTCCCCTTCATGACCAGGATGCTGTCGATGATGGAGACGAAGAAGGTGGTGATCGCGTTCCCCAAGGGGATCGCGTTCAGGTTGACCCAGACGCGGGCGAACTGGGCCTGAACCCAGCCAGCCGAACCGCTCGGCCAGAAACCCTCGTTGATCACCACCAACACGTAGGTGTGGAACACCCATACGGTGACGAAGGCGACGATCCCGAGGGGGATCTGCCAGACCAGGCTCTTCAGGAAGCGCTTGGCGAGGAGCGCGAAGAGTTGCAGGAGGCTCTGGGGGCCAGCGCCGCCGCGGGGCGGTCTCGACGGGGCGCGGGGTGGGGGTGGCTTCGCCTCAGGGGGCGGAGGTGGCTTCACCGCGGCGGTCGGTGGTGGCTTCGCCTCAGGGGGCGGAGGTGGCTTCGGCTCAGGGGTTGGGTCAACCACCGGCTCCAGGGTGGGCGGTGGCTCTGGCGCAGGCGTCGTGGGGGGCTCCGGCGCGGGGGTCGGGGGGGTTTCCGGCGCAGGCGGCTCGGAGGGCGGCGGGATCTCCCCGCCGTACGGTGGCGTGGCAGCGACCCAGGCTTTGCCGTCGAAGTGGAGCCATGACCCGTCCTCGGGGTTCAGCATCCAGTCTTCGGTGGCGCTCTCCCGGTTGAGCCGGGCGATCGATTGGCGGAGCCGCTCCTCGGTGAGCAACCCGATCTTCTGAAGACGGCGGAGATCCCGGTACTCCGTTTCCATCTCGCGGAAGTTCACGGCATGATCTCCGACACCGCGGTGGACGTGGCCAACACGGCCAGGTCTACCCGGGTCACCCCGTCCCGCGTGCCCAGCCAGAGGATGCCGTCGGAGCTTTCCACGAACGCCTTGACCTCGGATGACGACAGTCCATCGTAGTCCGTCAACACGGTGTGCGTGTCGCCGTTCTCCCAGAGCACGCCGTCGTACTCCGAGCCGATCCACCAGGCCCCGCGGGAGTCCTGGAAGATCGACCGCACCTTCTCCCCGGCCAGTCCGTCCTCGCGTGTGCGTACGCGATCCAGCACCCAGCGCTCGCCAAGTCGGGAGAAGCGTGCCGCCCCGCCGCGGTCCAGCAGGCCGGTGCCGACCCAGACGGCGCCGTCCCGTCCCTGCGTGATGCAGGACACGTTGGCGTGGGGCAGGCCCTCGACAGGGGTGAAACGCCGCCAGGTCCCATCTCGCCGGATCGCGAGCCCACCCCGGGGGGCCACCCCGGAGCCGAACCACATTCCGCCCTCGTCGTCCTGAAACAGCACGTTCACCATGTCGGCCGCGAGGCCATCCCCTTCTGTGAGCACCTCGAAGCCACCGTCCCGGAGCAGCGCCGCGCCGCCCCAGGTGCCCACCCAAAGGTAGCCGTCACGGTCGATCAGCAGCGCGTTCACCCGGTCATCGGGGAGGCCGTCGGCGGTGGTCCACGTACGGAAGGTCGTGCCATCCCAGCGGGTGAGCCCGCCCACGTGCCCGATCCACAGGGCTCCGTCCGCGTCCACAACCAGGGCGCGCACGTAGCGCAAAGCGTCCTGCGGCTCGAGGGACTCCACCACGGCCCCGCTCATTGCGTCCAACGCCACCACGCCGTCCCGGCCCCCCGCCCAGAGCAGGGGGTCCTGGAGCGCGAGTGCAGACACCTCGTGGGGCGGACGGATGGCCACGATGCCCAGGCGGGGTTGGGCAGGCGGATAGAGCACACCCCAGAGGCGGGCCGCCCCCAACAGCACGGCCAGGGTGAAGACCGCCAGCACCACCACGGCGAGCACCTGGCGGTTCACCGCGCCCACCCCTCGGGGAGCACCCCGGTACCTGCCCATGGGCCTGGCCCATGGTGAAGTCTCCCACCGCGGAGCACCGCGACCTGGCTGCACACCTTCGCTGCCGCCACCAGGTCGTGAGCGGCCAGGAGAACGGTGGCACCAGTGATATCGGCCTCCTCCTGCACCACGTCCGCCACCCGCTCGACGAACGCCGCGTCGAGGTCGGAGAAGGGCTCGTCGAGGAGGAGGATGGGGGATGCCGGAGCCAGGGCGCGCACGTAGCGCAAAGCGTCCTGCGGCTCGAGGGACTCCACCACGGCCCCGCTCATTGCGTCCAAC
>JAFDJI010000223.1 GCA_019307545.1 Deltaproteobacteria bacterium
TGTGGCTCGCTGGCGTGTCGAATCACCTCCAGACTGCGGCCCGGAAACCCGACCCAGCAGAAGACCGGGAGAGACGGCGAGCCACCTGGCATATTTCGTCGTGAACGCCGGCTCGAGGGAGGAAGCGTACCTCTGTACGCGACGACCGGAGAGCCAAGTTCACGGCGAAATAGGCCGCTGGATCGTCGTCCTATGGGACTTCCGCCTGCTCACCAACCACCTCGGTCTCACCTCCGACCTGGGCAAGCGCTTCGGGGCCGGGGTCGCTCATCCACAACGCAACCGGCGCCAGCACCACCCACACCAAGCCCGACAGCACGGCGAGGCGACCCGCGCGGACGCCTGCCGCCACCGCCACCAGCCCCAACACACACGCCGCGGCGAGGGTGCCCCAGTGGTAGGGCGCCATGGGCGCGAGCACCTCGGCAAAGGAGTGCTCCACGTAGGCTGCCCGGCCCTCGGTCGGGACCTCGATCATCACGGCGAGGAGGAACAGGTCCTCGAGGGCACGCCCCGAGGCTTCGCCCAACGCCACCACCATTGCGAACGTGACCCCCGCGGCCACCCCCGCTTCCGGCCCCGCGGCGTCCTCTTCCCCCCCACAGAGCATGGCGGCGGCGGTGAGGAGCCCGAGCAGCCCATAGGCTGCCGAGCGGACCAGGGGGTAGGCCAGGTCCTCCTCGACCACCCCTCCGACGAGCCCGATCGCCAGGGTCACCACCACCAGGCCCAGGCCCACCCCGAAGGCCCACCACCGTCGCGGCGCGCTGCGTGCACCCGCCACCGCCGCGAACAGGGCCAGGAACACCGCCCCGGGCAGGGCGAAGAACACGGTGATCAGCCGATACGCCACCGCCGCGGCGAGCGCCGCCTCCGGGTCGGTGGCCACGCCTCGCATGGCGAGCCCGGCCGCCCCGAGGCCGACCAGCCCCGGGATCCCCACCGCACATCCGGCGAGCACCGGCGGAACGCGGCGCCCCCGCAGCAGCAACACCCCCGATACCAGGGCGGCGACGATCCCGAGGATCGCCCCCAGCAGGAGCGCGAACAGGGTCCCGCCCAGCCCCTGGACCAACGCGGTGGGTTCCATTGGCGACAGTCTCGCCAATGCGCGACGTCAGGGGAAGGGCCGCCGGACTTCCTGCCGGTTAGACCCTGCCCGCCATGGGCGAAGTCGAAGAGCACTACGATTGGGTGATCGTCGGATCCGGGTTCGGCGGAAGCGTGAGCGCGCTGCGCCTTTCCGAGAAGGGGTACCGCGTCTTGGTCATCGAGAAGGGGCGCCGCTTCGAGGCGGAGGACTTCCCGAAGGTCAACTGGAACCTGCCCCGGTTTCTCTGGTTCCCGGCGCTGAACTTCCGCGGCATCCAAGGCATCGCCTTTCTGCGCCACATCACCTTCCTCTACGGCGTGGGGGTCGGGGGCGGCTCCCTGGTGTACGCGAACACCCTGCCGGTCCCCAAGCCGGAGTTCTTCCACATCGGCACCTGGGCCAGGCTCGCGGATTGGGAGGTGGAGCTTCAGCCCCACTACGAGACCGCGCTGCGGATGCTCGGCACCGCCACCAACCCGTACCTCCACGTCGCCGACCGGGTCATCGGCGAGATCGCCAAGGACATGGGCCGGGAGGATCAATACGAGCCGACCAACGTGGCGGTGTTCTTCGGGGAGCCCGAAAAAACCGTCCCCGACCCCTACTTCGACGGAAAGGGCCCCGAGCGTGCCGGGTGCAACGAGTGCGGGGGATGCATGATCGGGTGTCGCTTCAACGCGAAGAACACCCTGGACAAGAACTACCTCTACCTGGCCGAGCAACTCGGCTGCACCATCCTCCCGGACACCAAGGTCAACGCGGTGCGACCGCGACCGGGCGGGGGCTACCGGCTCGAGGCCCGCACCACGCGGGGCTGGTTCCGCCGCGCGCCGCGGGTGTTCACGGCCGACCGGGTCGTGTTCTCCGGGGGCGTGCTCGGGACCATCTCGCTGCTGCTCGAGATGCAGGAGAAACCCGACGGTCTCCCGGACCTCTCCCCCCAACTGGGAGAGTACGTCCGCACCAACTCCGAGTCCCTCATCTGCATGGTCGCTTCCAAGCGCGACCAGGACCTCGACACGGGCGTCGCCATCGGGTCCATCCTCCACACCGACGAGCACTCCCATGTGGAGCCGGTGCGCTACTCCCGGGGGTCGGGCGCCTGGCGAATGCTGCTCCTGCCCCACGCGCCGGGAGAGACCTGGCTTCGCCGCATCGGGCGGATGTTCCGCGACTTCGTCGCGCACCCCTTGAAGACGCTGCGCGCCCTGACGGTGTGGGACCTGGGCCGGTACAGCAATTGGCTGCTGTACATGCGGACCCTGGAGGGCACCCTTCGGTTCAAGCGAGCCCACGGATTGGGCCGGTTCCTGGCTCCCCTCAGCTCCCTCCTCTCGGTGGGGACCGAGGCCCCGAAGGCGTCGTTGCCCGAAGCCACCGACATCGGGATGCGGTTCGGGGAGAAGACCAACTCGGTGCCCCTCAGCGCCTTCACCGAGACCCTGTTCAACATCCCCACCACCGCCCACATCCTGGGCGGCGCCTGCATCGGCGCCACCGCGGAGGACGGGGTGATCGGGCTCGACCAGCAAGTGCACAACTACCCGGGGCTGTACGTGTGCGACGGCGCAGCGGTGTCCGCGAACCCCGGGGTGAATCCCTCGCTGACCATCACCGCGATGACCGAACGCGCCATGTCGCTGATCGCCGCGAAGGAAGTCACAGAGGCCGACATAGTCGAGGCCGAAGAGATCTCCGAGCACGCCTGACGCCGGGTTGAAGGCCCTTCGCCGACGTCCAGACTACGGCGTGGTTTCCTCTTCCTCGGCGGGCTCGGGCTCGGGCGCGTTGGTGTAGCCGAGGCGCTCGAGCAGGAGCTTCACTTCTGCGCCGATGGGGACGCGATCCCGCACCGACGCCACGCCCACCGGGGGAAGCTCCCCCTCGAGGCGTCTGATCAGCGCCTGGGTCTCCTGGCTGGACTGGGCGGACACTGCCTGGGACTCCTCGGGGTTGGCCTGCAGGTCGAACAGAAGCACCCCCTGGGTGTGCCACCGGACGAGCTTGTCCTTCCCGTGGCGGACCATCTGCTGCTCCACCCCGAAGCGCAGCGAATCGGCATAGACCATGTGCGGGGTGGTGCTCCCACCCACGACCTCGGGGAGCGGGTGGCCACTCATCCGATCGGGCAGCTCCAGACGCAGCTTCTGCAGGATGGTCGGGGTGATGTCCAGGGTACTCACCGTGCGGGACACCCTCCTTCCCCCCACGCCCGGACCCAGCACCACCAGCGGCACGTGGAGCTGATCCTGGTACAGGGTGTGTCCGTGACGCGTACCCGCTGGCACGTTCCGTCCGACGTGGACCCGCTTCTCGACGAGTTGTTCCCCGTGATCGCTGGTGACGAAGACCCACGCGTTGCGCGGTAGTTCTTCGAAAAGCCGGCCCAAGTGGCGGTCCACCTTGTGGATGGCGGCATCGTAGTCATCGACGAGGTCACCTCGCTGGCCGACACCCACCGCCTCGACATCCTCGGGATCCGGCCGGTGCGGCCCGTGGACGTCCATGTAGTGGACCAGCAGGAACCAGGCGGAGTGCTCCTGCGACGACACGAAGTCCAGCGCTCGGTCGGTGATGGTGTCCGCGGGCCGATACAAAGGCCACCGGATCGGGTCGATTCCCATCACCCATAGGGGGTGTACCGCCGCGGGCATGGCCGCGGGCATGACGTGGTCGTCGTAGACGTCGAAGCCCTGCTGGAAGCCGAAGGTCGCGGTGACAAAGGGGTTGGTGGTGATGCCCGCGGTGACGTATTCCGCCTCTTGCAGCCGGGTGGAGAGGAGCGGCATCGAGGGGCGCAGGGGGGGCCGCTCGTTGCCATCTCCCAGGTTCACGCCCGCGCCATGTCGGGAGGGCACCTGCCCGGTGAGGATGGAACCCATCGAAGGCAGCGTCCAGGGCGCTGACGACGACGCGTCGGTGTACACCACTCCACGGCGGGCGATTCGGTCCAGGTTGGGCGAGGTGGGCCGGTCATAGCCGTACAGGCCCAGGTGGTCCGCCCGCAGCGTGTCCACCACCACGAGGACGATGGGTGGGTGGGCGTCACTCGTCGCCCGGGGCCAGGTCAGCTCTGCCGGCTCGAACACGGGCCAGACCAGAAACCCCCCGCCGAGGGCCCCCAAGACCAGCGGCAAGGCGGCCCCCGCTCGACCCACTGTACCCACCACGGCGGCCACCAGTGTGCCTGCGACCAGGCCCGCCAGGAGCACGGCGACGTCCACCATCAAGGCGATTTGCGAAGTGATGCTTCCCAGGAGGTGGGTGTTCACCGGGAGGCCGATCGCCAGCACCACGAAGGCCATTGCGGCGGCCCCCAGCTTGACACCGTCGGGGACCTCGGATGCGGAGACCACCACGCCAACCACCATGCCGGCCGGCAGCAGGAGCAGCACTGCCATCCACCCGGGGCTGCCGACCTCGAGGAAGGCCATCCCCAGCTTGCCGCTCAGGAGCCAGGCGCCGAAGAGCATCATCGTGGCGAACGCCCAGTCCGCCCCTCGCCTTCGCAGTAGTCCCGGCAGGAGGCCGAACACCGCCCCGACGACCGCGTACACGACCAGGGTCGCCACCAGCAGCCCCTCGGTCGGCAGCGGCTGACCCATCCTGCCGAGGATCCCCCCCTCCCAGCAGGCGAACACCAGCGCACCGACGGCACCCATCACGACGCCCATCACCACCGAGGGGAGCAGCGCATGCATCTCCCGCTGCTGGGCCCCGCCCTGCCTGGGGGTCTTGGGTTTTTCGAAGTCGATGAGGGTCGAGGTGGGCATGGTCAGGCAGATTCTCCCCTATGCGGGGGGCCTCGGGGTGTCGATGCCGGGGGGATCGCCGGCGAGCCGCCACCCCTCGCCCAATGCTCGCATGAGCTGCCAAAGGGCGCTCGGACGCCGCCACCGCACCGCACGAATCACCGCGATCGCAACGAAGGTCACCAGCAGGGCCGGCCGGGACAGGGCGCCCCGGTGGCGGCGCATGAAGTAGGCCGTGTTGTGGAACCGCCACAGCTCGGTGCGAACGGCGTCGGGTTGGCGCACGCCACCTTCCGGCGCCGAGAGGTGGACGATCTCCGCTTTGGGCTCGAACCACACCGTCCACCCCGCGCTGCGGATCCGCTCCGCGATATCGGCATCCTCCAGCAGTGCCGTGCCGCGGTAGTTTCGGTCGAATCCGCCGACGTGCTCCAGCACCTCGCGCCGCACCGACATGTTCGCGCCCTTCAGGGCCTCGACCTGCTTCCTCTCCCTGCCCGAGAGGTTGGTGATCACCCGACCGCCGAACCCCACACGGTTCACCCCCGGACGAGCGTTGGGCAGCACCTGGCGTTCGATGATCCGTCCCACCACCCCGCCCACCTGGGCATCCGCGTAGGCGTCGCGATGGGCCTCGATCAATCCTGGGAGCAGGCGGACATCGTCGTCGAGGAACAGGATGATGGGGGCACGCGTGCCCCGGATCCCGATGTTCCTGGCGTTGGGCAGGCTGCGCTGCTTGGTGAAGGCGTAGCGGAAACGGCTGTCTTCGAGTGCGTTCACGAACAGGTCCACCTGTTCGGCCACCTCGAGGGGGGACTGGTCCACCACCAGCACCTCGAGGTCCTCTGGCGCCTGGTGGTAGAGGTCCCGCAGTACCCCGGCCAGATGTTCCGGCCGATTCAGGGTGGCGATGACCACGGCGATGCCAGATGTCACAGACCCGCCTCCCGGAAGCCGCGATAGGAATAGGGTTGCCCTGCGCACCGCCCCCCGTCCACCACTGGTGCACCCTTGCCGACCCTCGATGTTCGATGGCTTCTTCCAGACGGCTCGGGCGGTGGCCCCATAGAAGGCGGCACCGCGCGGGTCCCCGGCGCACTGCCCGGCGACCGGGTGCGCTATGCGGAGGTACACCGCCGGGGTCGCACCGTGCACGGCGTCCTCGACGCGGTGGAGATCCCCTCCCCTTCGCGCTGCGATCCTTCCTGTCCCTGGCACGTCCCCTGCGGCGGCTGCGATCTCGCGGCCCTGGAGCCGAATGCGAGGCGGCAGGCCCTCGCCATGGTGGTCCAGCGGGCCTTCCGGTGGGCGGAACCGCCGGAAGTGGTCCCTTCGCCCCGGCAAGTCGGACACCGCGCGCGCGTCAAGCTTGCCATCGAGGGTGGACGGGTCGGGTATCGCGGGGCCCGATCCCACGACCTGGCGGAGATCGGTGATTGCCTCATCGCCCGCCCGGAGGTGCGCGATGCGATGGCACGGCTCCGGGACTGGGCAAACCCCGAGACGACGGAAGCGTTGGCCTCCGTGGAGGTGCGCTCCGACGGCGCTCGTGCGGTGTTCGCGTTCCACGCGGCGCGACGCGGGGTGCAAATGGAGCCG
>JAFDJI010000912.1 GCA_019307545.1 Deltaproteobacteria bacterium
ATTGCCGTGTAGGAAGCGCGGATCGTTCCACTGCATGTCGGCATCGATGATCGACCCACCGTAGAGCCCCGGCCCCATGCTGCTCCGCGGTGCCGTCTCTCCCGGCTTCCGCGCGCCCAGGATGGCCACCCGCACCCGATCGTTCTCGAGGAGGAAGTCGCCGGGCTGCGCCAGGGCCTTGGGACCTCCGATGGCCTGATCCAGGGTCTCGATGCGAATGGCCCGGGCGTACTCGTCTTCCTGGCGGTCGCAGGCGGTCATGGCGAGGAGGAGGATGCAGGGTCCGACAAGACGGATAGACGACATGTGCAAGATCCAGGCGGCCCATCTGGCTGCGACGAGGGGACATGATGGTCCGACTGTTGTATCTCGCCCTGCTCGGATTCGCGCTCTCGGAGCCCGCCCACGCCCAGGAGGACACCGACGGCCTGCAGCCAACCGCCCTGCTCCAGGTGTGGGGGACCCTCTGGGACCAGGACGAGGATCCCCAGGCCGACCCCGCGGGGTACGGCGATCCCGAGGCCGATCCCGGGGTGTCCATCCGCCGCGCCCGCATCGGGCTGGAGGGGCGCCAGGGGATCCTCGACTTCCAGATCAGCGTGGGGACAGGCGCCGCACCGGACGTGTGGTTCGAGGACGTACCCCTCATCGGGGTGGTGGACGCTCTCGGCGGAATCACCCTCGATGCGGGCCCCGGGGACCTCCGGATCGCCGCCGGCACCCAGAAGGTCCCGGTCTCTCGCGAGCTGCTCATCTCCTCCTCAGAACTGCTGTTCCAGGAGCGCACCGTTGCCACCAACCACCTCGCTCCCAACCGGGAAGCGGGGCTGATCATCGACTATGACATGGACTTCGGCGGGCGGGTCGTGCTCGGCGCCTTCAACGGCAACGCAAACATCCTCGGCGACAACAACTGGGGCCTGCTCACCTCCGCGCGACTCGAGTACGCCCATGGCGACGCCTACCGCACCTTCCGCCACACCCGCGAGGAC
Organism: Deltaproteobacteria bacterium; assembly: GCA_019307545.1. Taxonomy (GTDB): domain Bacteria; phylum Myxococcota_A; class UBA796; order UBA796; genus JAFDJI01. Next base: position 993 of record JAFDJI010000912.1, read on the forward strand.
GCTTGGGGCGTGGGGGTGTCCGCCCTGTACAACGATGACGTCTCTACCGGAGAGGCGCGGGTCGGCGCCGACGGGCTGGTGCGGGTGGGCCCGATCACCGCTTTGCTCGAGGGGTCGTACTCCCAGCTGCGCCCTACCAACGACACCGTGGCCCCCCCCGACGTGCAGAACAAGACCGAGCGGATCGGCGCCCTGATCCAGGTCAGCGGGTTCGTCCCCCTCTCCAGGGGCGGCTTGGAGATCGCTGCCCGCGGCGAGTTGTTCGACGACGCTCGCCACCTCCGCGACAATGGCGACTTGATGCTGGTCTTTGGGGGAGTGAGCTGGCGCGACCCGGTGCCGGGGTTGGACCTGGGCCTCGGCTACGTGCATCGCGAGGAGTTGGCCGGACGGACCATCTCGAACGACACCGTGCGGCTTTGGACGCAGGTCACCTGGCCGCGCCGGGAGCAACCACCCACGGAGTGACCAGCTGTCAGCTATCCGCTATCAGCCAGGTAGAGAAGCTCGCTAGCTGACGGCTGATAGCTGACCGCTGACCGCTCTAGTTCACGTCTACGTACTTCGGGTTGCTCCGGCTTCCTGCGGTACTCGAGCCGTTCTGCACGTAGTACTCGATGCCCTCGCTGAACCGGGAGTCGACCGTCACCTTTGCCACGTGCGTGCCGAGAATCTTGGGCATGAGCACCGATTCCCATTGCCCGCCACCCATCGGGCGGTACCAGAGGATGACGTCCGAGCCGTCCTCACTGCAGAGCTTGGCGCGGAAGATGGCCTGGTAGCCGACCCCGGTGGGAGCGGGCGGGGTGATCTTGATGCACTGCTGCACTGTAGGAACGGGCTCGGGTTTGGGCTCGACCGGACGGATCACCACCACGGGCCCCGGCTCGGGATCGGGGGCCACCGCCACCGCCGGCTCTGGTGCAGGCTTCGGCGTGGGGGAGACCGGACGGGGGTCGGGTCGAGGCTTGGGTTTGGGAGCCACGGCAACCGGTTTCGGCTCTTCCGGCTTGGGCGGTGGGACCGCGCTGTCCTCCTCCTCTGGCGGGTCGGGGGTGGGGGTGGGATCGGGAGCGGGGTCTGTGGTTGGCTGCAGTTCGGGCTGGATCCAATCCGGCATGCCCGAGCCGCCGTAGAGGTTGGTGTACACGACCAACCCCACCGCCGTCGCCGCCAGCCCGA
>JAFDJI010000913.1 GCA_019307545.1 Deltaproteobacteria bacterium
GTACGGGTGGGTGTGCCCCACGCCCGCCAGGGTTTACCCGGCGTCCACGTTGCCGTAGTTCGGAGTGAAGGCCCCGGCGCTTCCCGCGGCGCCCGGCTCCCACTCGTAGCTCCCGTCGGAGGTGCGGACGAGGATGCCGCCCTGTTCCTGGGCGCGGCCGGCAGGAAGCGAGTCGTCCCAGGCGGCCTGGACACCCTGCACCAGCTCTGGCGGAAGGACCAGCACGTCGTCTGGGGATTGGACGCTGGCGTTTCCCGCTGCCACCTGGTCGAACGCCCAGCGCGCTCGGTACGCGGCTTCGCTTTCGGTTTCGTTCGCGTCGCACTCCATCGAGGCGTCCCAGGAGGCTAAACCGTGGTCCTCGATGAGCGCGGCATTGCCGTAGAGGGCGAGCCCTGGCGCCACCGGGCAGGTTTCCGACCCTACCGGCGACTCCACCGCGCGGCTCCCGGCGTGGGCTGGCGGGGTTGTCTGCAGGGGCCGTTGGCGGTGGTCCATCGCCTCTCCGAGAGCGCGTCGGGTGATGTCTCGACGCTAGCCACTCGGCGCGTGGATCGCGTCCACGACCGCGTCTACGGGTCCCAGATTTCCGCCGTCCCCACAAGTTCGATAGAATCGCGACATGCCCATCGACGCCCGCCGAGCGCTGGGGATCCAGGAGCTACGAAGCCGCTTTCTCCCGTACTCCAGAGCGGCCTTCGCCCGGATCCCCGAACAGCGACGCTGCGGCCCTACGAGGCCGAGATCGCGATGGTGAAGAGCGACATCGCTAAGACAGACTGCGGCCATCTTCTGTTCGAGAGCACGTCCTGATGGGAGGGCGCCGCCGGGGTGGCCAGGTTCCTTGCTACCATCACGCCTCCCTTCGAGTGGTGCTCCCATGTCATCCCCCATCGTCGGTCTGTTCGCGTCGGTCCTGCTCGCTTCGCTGGTCGCGGGTTGTGGCGGCGCGGAGCCCCGGTTCGAGGTTGGGCCGGTCGATTACGCAACCTGGCACCCGGTCTTGTACGACCTGGCGGTGGGGAGCGAGCAGCCGACCGCCGATTGGCAGGTGGCGGAGGACGGCGCCTCGGTGACCCAGGTCGTCAACGCGGACCCCTCGATCTTCCTGAGCGACACCGTGTTGAAGGACCAGGCCATCGAGGGGACCTGGTTGGTCCACGGGGACAGTGATGACGACTTCATCGGGTTCGTCTTCGGGTACCAGGATCCGGGTCACACCTACGTCTTCGACTGGAAGTCGGCCGCGCAGAGCGGCGTGCCGGAGGGGGTCGCGGTCAAGCACCTGGCCGCCCCCTACGACGGTCCGCCCACCGGCCAGCTCCCCAAGGGCATGCCCCCCATCGGCGCGGCGAACGGGACCTGGGACGAGCTCGCCGTTCCCGACGGGGACCCGGTGACCGTGATCCAACGCGGCGAGGTCGAGGGGTGGCGGCACGACCACGAGTATCGGTTCCGGTTGGCGCAACGCGGCTCGGACGCCGTCATCGATGTCTGGGAAGGAGAGAGGCTGCTGTACTCGACCCGCATCGAGGACGCGGAGGTGGGTCGGTTCGGGTTCTACAACCACTCGCAGGGGGGAGTGACCTACAAGGGGTTTGCGATTCACAAGGTGGAGGGGGGCGGCTGCGGGTGTATGGGCTGTGGGTGAGCTTGCAGGCGGTTGACCGTCCGCGGAGTGCGTCGCCATCGTCCACGGCCCTCAAAGCGTGAGGGTGGGGTTCATGGAGGCTCCGGGGGCGTCGCGTTCGTTGTCCCGACGCGTCCGAAGGTGGAAGACCGCGTCTACGGCCTGGTCGAGGCCTCGAAGCTGAACGCGGGTCAGAGCCAGGTGGACAACTGGTACGAGTTGGTCCGCTGCGTCGGTCGGGAGCACATCGTTTGGCTGAGGGAGATCTGGGATCGGTTCGAGCTGCAGCAGGAGCCGATCGAGGACGAGGAGGGTGGCATCGTCGCGGAGCCGCTGTTCTGGTTCGAGGGGGGAGGGGGGAGATTCGCCTGCTTCGTGGAGGACGTGGCCGACCGGGTGCGGTTCATGTTGGAGGAGATGGGGTTTGTCGTGGTCTGGCCGGGGGAGCGTCCGTGGGGAGATGAATCGGCCTCCAGCCTGAAACGTCGTGACCCGTCGCAGGATAGGAAATGATTGAGTATTTTTGCTCAATCATTGAGTA
>JAFDJI010000914.1 GCA_019307545.1 Deltaproteobacteria bacterium
TTGTGCTCCGGCGGCGTGGACCCGCACCTCCCGGGTGGTCATTTCCTCCGCCGCATCGTACCAACGCAGCTCAGGACGTCCCTCCGGCACGCCGAGGGCGATCCGGACGCGGCGATCCCCATGTACGTACCACGCCGGGTGGAGGATCCCGGCCCGGCCGACCGTGCGGATTCCAGCGGGTGCCGCGGCGAAACGCGCATCGGGCCCTTCGACGGTGATCTCCTCGATGCGGGCGGTGCGCTCCCCCTCCGCAGGCAGCACCACCATCAGGCGGTGGAGCCCAGCGGGCTTGCGGGTGTAGTCGGACCAGTTCTCATCGAGCACGGTGTCGAGGGCGGCCGTCACCACCACCACTCGGTTGGGGTCGTCGGGCTGGTCGAGGGTGAACTGGATGACCCGTTGCGCATGCACGCGGGGGTCGATCTCCGGTTTTGGAGAGGGAACCACCGCGACCCGCCGGACGTCCCCGGGGCGAAGGACCATCCGCAGACGGGTGGCCCCGGACACCGCCGGCTCCAGGATCGGGCTGGTGAGGCGCACCGTGCGCCCATGCTCCGTCCGTTCCCAACCAGCGACCTCCTCCGCCGTGAATCGTCGCTGGACGCCCGGGACCGACGGCGGGGCTCCCTCCACCGTCTTGGGGAGGCGGAGGAGGTCCAGCGCCGGCGCAGCGGGTTGGGTCCAGGACTCAAAGCCCACGACGCCATCGGGGTAGGGGCGCGCCGGGACCCCCTGGGTGGCGCGGCAACGCGGGGTGGCGAAGGCCTGCACCTCCACCGGCTCGAAGCGTTGCTGGTCACAGCCCGCCGCCATGAGCAGCGGCAGCAGAGCGTACGGGGTCTGGCGGATCCGCATCGCCCTCCGTGTACCACCTCCCCGACCGCTCGCGCCAGCCGAACACCAGGGAGATCAGGTCAGGGAGCGAGCCCGGCTTTCTCCAAGGCCGCCCGCGCGATTTCGACATCCTCCGCCGAGGGACGCTGTCGGTAGACGTGGACCAGGTTGGCGAGCAGGACGACTCCGGTGGCGCCGAGGAGGACCCCGGTCAATCGCGCCAACAGGTCCATTCCCGAGACGATGGCTGCGGCCCCCACCACGACGGACGCGAGGTGGACCCACAACCCCGCTCGGATGCGGCGTTCCGAGAGCAACTGGGCAATGGAGGGAACACGCACCAGGCCCGCGAGCTGAGAGAAACGGTGGAACCACACCAGGAAGGGCACGATGCGGGTGAGCATTCCGTGCACCACCACCGCGGCCCAACCCCACAGCGCGAGCCACCCGAGCAGGAGCGGCCAGCGCGGTGCACCGAGGAAGGTAGCGGCGGCCGCCGCCGGGAGGAGGAGCAGCCCGGTGCACAGGCCCACCACCCAGTAGCGGATGCTCCCGTCGGTGCGACGGCGACGGCGGTTGCGGAGGGCCCGCAACAACAACACCGGGTGCACCACCCACACCGCGACCGCGGCGGGAAGGGCCGACAGGGCGATGAGGCGGACCGGATCCACCGTGGTCCAGCCGTACGACACCGCAGCCAGGCCGACCGGTGGCGCGAGGATCCCGACCAGCAGGAGCGCGAGGATCACTCGGCTGACGCGCTTCGAGAAGGGTGGGGACAGGTAGAACATCGGCACCACCTGCCAGGACACCGCGGCGATCAGCCCACCCACCCATCCGAGCACCCCCAGGGCGAGGTGCGCGGTGACCCAGGCGCTCCGAAACACGGGCACCTGCAGCGTGACCTGGCTGAACGCCATCCACAACCCGAGCGTCGCCACCCCCAGCACAGCGAGCAGGGCGAGTCGCATCCCCCACACGGTGTCGGTCCTGCTCGGCGCACGGACGAGCGCCATCCCGACGGGGCCCAGGAACAGGACGAGTGCGGCGGTCAGCCCGCCGATGGCACCCCACAACGTCCACCAGGGCCCGCGCGCCAGCCCCCACACCAAGCAGACCAACCCCGCAGTGAACAGCAGGTGCACGAGATGCGCGCTTCGCACCCCTGGCACCGGCGCTCCGCCCACCACCGGGATCATCTGGTACAGGGCGCCCATCATCACCATGGTCAGGAAGCCCAGGGTGGCCAGGTGAGTCAGGGCGAGGGTGGAGGGGAGGTAGGGGTGCATCAGGGTCAGCGCGCCGCCGGAAGCCATCAGCACCCCTGCCGCGATG
>JAFDJI010000224.1 GCA_019307545.1 Deltaproteobacteria bacterium
CGGCCAGACCCCCTAGGTCCGGTGGGAGTGGGCGTTCGGGTCGTAGGCCAATCCTCTCGCAGGCACCCCGAATGTAGACTCGCCCATGCTCCCCGATCTCGACCAGACCAACCGGGACCTGGTGACCGGCATCCTCGATGGGGTTCCGTAGGTCCATGCCTAATCTCCTGCGTCGTCTGTTCCGGCCGCCGTCCTTCATAGACGAGCGCGACGCCCTGGTAGCGGAACTCATCTACGTGATCGTCCTCACCAACGTGGGGATCAACGTGTTGTTCTCCGTGGCGGCCCCCTTCGTCCAAGAGGAGCCGGGGCCAGTATGGGCCGCGTCAGTGCTCCTCACCGCGTTCTGGGTGTTCACCCTGGGGCTGGTGCGGTGGCGACGCGTCCGGATGGCGGCCTGGGCGGTCACCTCGGGCCACTTCCTCTTCATGACCGTGGCTTCGGTCCTGGGTGGCGGCGTCGATGCCCCTGGGGTGGTGTTCTTCTTCTCCACCATCGTCATCGCCACCCTGACCCTGGGCCTGCGACAAGCCGTTGCCTTCGCGGGGCTCAGCGTGTTCGCCGTCGTGGCCTTCCACCTGGCCGGCAGCGCGCAGCTCCTGCCAGAGCCACAGTTCGTCCCCACTTCGACGTTCAAGGTGGTGGTCTTCACCTTCAATGCCCTGTTCATCACCGTGCTCCTCCTGTTGGCGCTCCGGCGGCTGGAGAGGTCGCACCGGGTGGTGGCGGACAACCTCGCCCGCCTTACTGCAGCCCAGGACCAGCTCCTCCAAGCGCGGAAGATGGAGGCGATCGGAACCCTCGCGGGTGGCGTGGCCCACGACTTCAACAACATCCTCACCGTCATCGCCGCCTATGCCGACATGCTCAAGCAGGGCGTTGGACGGACGGACGAAGAACGGACGGACCTCGGTGAGATCCAGCTCGCCGTGGACCGGGCCGCCAGCCTCACCCACCAACTCCTCGCCTTCAGCAGCCGGCAGGTGCTCCAGGCCCGAATCCTGGACCTGAATTCCGTGATCGGCGCCATGGAGGGCATGCTGCGCCGGATCATCGGAGAGGACATCGAGCTGCGAACCACCCTCTCCCCGGATCTGGGGTTCGTCGAGGCGGACCGCACCCAGATCGAGCAGGTCGTGTTGAACCTGGTGGTGAATGCACGCGAGGCCATGCCGAAAGGTGGGCTCATCATCATCGAGACGACGAACGTGGACCTGGACCCGACCTGGGCGGGGCAGGAGACCAAGGTGGAAACCGGACCCTACGTGCAACTCGTGGTGCGCGACACGGGCGTGGGTATGGCAGAGGAGACACAGTCCCAGATCTTCGAGCCCTTCTTCACCACCAGGGAGGTCGGCGAGGGCACCGGGCTGGGGCTCTCCACCGTGTACGGCATCGTCAAGCAGAGTGGCGGTCACATCCAGGTGCACAGCCAAATCGGGGCGGGATCGGCGTTCGAGATCCACCTCCCACAGGTCAGCGGCGTCTCCGAGCCATTCGAGGATGCTCCGCCCTGGCCGGATGGGTCACGGGGTACCGAGACGGTGCTGGTCGTCGAAGACGAGGACACGGTACGAGATCTGGTTCGAAAGACACTGCAGCAACGCGGCTACACGGTGCTGGAAGCGTGCGACGGCCCGGAAGCCATCGGGATCTGCGAAGGGCACGAGGGCGACATCGACCTGCTGCTCACCGATGTGGTGATGCCCGGCGGGATGCGCGGGCCCGACCTGGCGCAGCACCTGCGGGAGATCTGCGAAGGACTCCCGGTGCTCTACATGTCCGGCTACACCCAAGACGCCATCGCAAACCACGGCACCACCGTCCATTTCCTGGCGAAGCCGTTCACCCCCTCCCAACTCCTCCAACGGGTTCGCGAAGTCCTGGAGGGATGACCGCTCCTCGAGGTGCCAACCCGCATCCCTCACGGGCTGCGGGCCAACTCTTCCTATTCCGGCCGGTGGCGAAGCCGCCGGTGTGCACGCCCGAGCATGCGCAGCGCCACCGCCGGGCCATAGGCGGTCGCCGCCGCGGGCAGCCGCTCGTACATCCCCGCGAGCCCATGGGCGGGGCGGTGTTCCAGCGCCAGGGAGGTGCGGTCCTCCAGCACCGCCTCCGCCGCGAGCCACCCGGAGCGGACCGCGCTCTCCATCGACGAGGGAAACCCGGTCTGGACCCAGTCTCCCGCCAGCACCAGGCCGTGGACCGGGGTGCGGGGGGAGGGCCGGTTCCGTTCGGTGCCCGGGAAGGGCGCGTGGATCGCCATCGGGATCCGGCTCACCACCTGGTGCACCACCTTCGCCTCAGCGGCCTCCGGCAGGAACTCGCTCAGCTCCCGCACCGTCTCGGCCACCACCTGCTCATCGTCGAGTGCAGCAGCCCGATGGCACCAGATGATGTTGGTGGCGATCAGGGAGCCACCGTCCCCCGAGCCGCCGTCGTAGAGGTTCCGCAGGTCGTAGAAGTCCGTGTTCAGGTCGTTCGGGTCGTAGCTCCGCGCCCAGAAGGTGAGGTCGGTGAGGCGCCGGTCGAACCACAGGTAGACACTGATGTAGGGGACCGGGTGGAAGTGCACCAGGTCGGCGAACACCCGGTGTCGGTCCACCCAGGGACGCGGCAGGATCTCCCGCAAGGCCATCGGGGTGGTGGCCGCGACCACGTACCGTGCGTGCACCTTCCGGCCGTCCGCCAACTCGACGCCGGTCGCAGAATCGCCCTCCGCGAGAATCCGCCGCACTCCGGTCTCCAGCCACACCTGCCCCTTGCCGGCCTCGATGGTCGCGCGGGCCTGGGGGGCGAACACATCCCCCAAGCCGGTGTTCGCGAACCCGACCCGGATTCCGGCGTGCCCCACCTGGAACTTGTAGAACCGCAGCAGGGCCCCCGCCGAGCACACTTCGAGGGGAACGTTCATGATCGCCAGGGCGGTGAACCGCCAGTACCAGTCGATGAAGGACTCGGACACGCCCATCCGCCGCAGGAAGGCCAGGGCGCTCTCCTCGTCCAGCCGCTTCACCCCGTCCTCGTCGAGGCGCATCGCCAGGCTGGTGACCGGCCAGTTCGAGACCAGGTCGCGGAGGCGGACATTGCTCGCTTGGAGCAGGCTTGGGACGAAGTGATAGGGCGGAGGCCATCCCGCGTCCCGCATCTCGGTGCGCTCCCGGCCCTTCACCATGGTCACGAACAGGCCGTCGGGCTGCCAGGAGATGTGACCGTCAGACCCGATGGTCTCGAGCAGACGCCACATGTTCGGGTACTCGTCGAGGAAGATGTGGGGACCGACGTGGACCGGGTCGCCGGTGACCGGGTCGATCCAGCTCCGGGACCGCCCGCCCAGCATCGCGTCCCGCTCCACCAGGATCACCTCCATCCCCTCCCCCACCAAGCCGACCGCGCAGGTGAGCCCGGCGAGCCCACCCCCAATCACCAGCGCGTCCACGTGCGACTCCCGCTCCACGGCCCCTCCAGCGCGCGGAACGATACCCCGGGATCCCGATCGTGGACCCCTATGCTTGACATCCGAGCCCCCACCAAGCTATGACTGACCAGTCATGTGACTGGGTGGTCACCCGGCGGAGCGCCGATGTCCACGCTGAACACGCGGAGCATCCCAGGGAGAGCCCTCATGGCGACCCTGCTGCTCTCCGCACCGGCCCACGCCCAGGAGGCCCGCGGCTTCGTGGAGGTCCGCGCCCACGCCTCGATCGGCGTCGACGGGGAGCCGATCCAGGTCATCGAGAGAGTCCGCCCGGAGTTCAGCACCGAGATCTCCGACCGGGTCGCGCTTTCCACCACCGTGGAGCTCGGGCTCACCCAGGGCCGGAACCTCCAGGAAGAGCTGGAGCGCACCCTGTCCGAGTCCGACCTCGGCCCAATCCTGGACGCCCTGGGGTGCACCTGGCCCGAACCGGACAACCCCTTCCTCGGGGTCTCCGGAGTGGACGACTACCTGCGGGTGGAGCGGCTGTACCTCGATGTCTACCTGCCCTGGGCCGACCTGCGGCTCGGGCGCCAGGCGCTGCAGTGGGGCTCCGCGTTCTTGGTCAACCCCACCGACCCCTTCCCCGAGGTGCTCCTCGTCGAGCCCTGGCGCCCCCGGGCCGGCGTCAACTCCCTGCGAGCCACCGTCCCCATCGGCGACGCCCACCAGGTCCAGGTGGTGGTGGGTACCGACGACGCCTTCCGCAAGGTGCGCCTGGCGGGACGGGCCACCGTGAACGCCCTGGAAACCGATTTCTCCGTGGTGGGCGCCTACCGCGAGGAGTCGTCGGACGGCCTGGTCGGCCTCGACATTCGCGGCACGCTCGGCGTGGGTTTCTGGGTCGAGGGCGCGGTGCATCTGCGCGAGGACCCCTACGAGGAGATCGCGGTCGGGGTGGACTACTCGTTCCCGGTCCTCGACATGCTGGTCGTCACCGGCCAGTACTACCGCAACGGCGCCGGCTCCAAGGAGATCGATCCCGCGGACCTCACTTCTGGGCTCAGCACCGCAGTGGAGCCACCGGACTGCGGGGGCGCCAGCGACCTGTTCGAGACCGACGCCGAGCCCGACCCCTTCGCGCCCTTCTTCAGCGGGCGCGACTACGGCCTGCTCTCGGTGATGCTCGCCATCAGCCCCGAGGTCTCCGCCACCGCCCTGTGGGTGCAGAACCTCGGCGATGGCAGCGGACTGCTGGTCCCGATGCTCTCGACCTTCCCCACGGGTTGGCTCGAGGTCTCCCTGGTGGGCCAGATCCCGTTGTCCCTGTGGGGGGACGGCGGCGAGTTGCACCCCGCGACCGAAGACCTCGTGATGTCGGTCGACACCGGCGCCGACCCGATCGAAGTCGACATGAACGGGTTGGTGCCCGACGCCACCCTTATCCTCTCGACCCAAGTGAACTTCTGATTCGAGGCGAACATGGCCATCTGCGAGCTACGCGACACCAGCAAGCATTACGGCAGCGACGCCACCCTGGTCCGCGCCCTCGACGAGGTCTCGCTGACCTTCGAACCCGGGGAGTTCACCGTGATCAGCGGCCCCTCCGGGTCGGGCAAGACCACCCTGTTGAACATGGTGGGCTGCTTGGACGTGCCGACCGAGGGCACGGTGCTCATCGAGGGCCATGACGTGTCTCGGTTGAGTTCGCGAGCGCTGGCGCGGATCCGAGGCAACCGCATCGGGTTCATCTTCCAGTCCTTCAACCTCATCCCGGTGCTCACCGCGGTGGAGAACGTGGAGCTTGCGCTCCAACTCGCGGGCCACAACGGCAACCGCCACAAGAAGGCCAGGGAGCTGCTCGCAGCGGTGGGTCTGGGGGAGATGACGCGCCGGCGACCCAACCAGCTCTCCGGCGGACAACAGCAGCGAGTTGCGGTGGCCCGGGCTCTGGTCAAGGACCCGGCCCTGGTGATCGCGGACGAGCCGACCGCGAACCTCGACACCGAGAACGGCCGCCAGGTCCTGGACATCATGCGCAAGATGAACGCCGAGCGCGGGGTCACCTTCCTGTTCTCCACCCACGAGAAGCTGGTCATCGACATGGCGCGGCGGGTGGTGACCCTGCGGGACGGGCGGGTGGTCAGCGACGTGGCCCAGAACGCCGGGGAGGCGTGATGCTCTACCTGCGGCTCGCGGCACGGAACGTGTTCCGCCAGTACGGTCGCACCGCGTTTTCGATGGTGTCGATCATCGCCGGGGTCGCGGTGCTGATCCTCGGCCGTGGGCTGATGACCGGGATGAAGGAGAACGCCATCCGGGGCCAGATCGACAACAGGAGCGGCCACGTGCTGGTGGTCCCGGCCGACTACCCCACCGGCGGGATCCGCCACCCGGTCGACAACCTGCTCGAGGTCGATGACGACACCGATGCCTGGCTCGACGAGAACGCGGTGTCCTGGACCCGCCGGGTGGTGTTCGTGCCCCGGGCCGTGCACGGCATGGACGGGATGCGCATCCGGGTGTTCGGGTTCGACCCCGACACCGAGGAGGCGGTGTTCCCGCGGACCCTGTGGCACGTCAACGGCAAAGTCCCCATGACCGCCGAGGACGGGCTGCTGGTCTCCAGGGGTCTGGCCCGGGTCCTGGACCTGGAGCCCGGGGGCACGCTGATCCTCGAGGTCCGCACCGCCACCGGCGCCCTGAACGCGCTCGAGGTCCCGGTGAGCGGGGTGGTGACCACCTCGAACCCGGCCTTCGACCGCATCGGCGCCTTCGCCCCCAAGCCGCTGGTACAGGACCTGCTCATCAGCGGGGAAGGCTTCTCGCATCTGGCGGTGAAGCTCCGGGACCGCAATCGGGCCGTCGTCGTCGCCGCCGAGCTGCACGCGCGGTTCGGGGAATCCGCCCGGGTCTCCACCTGGGCGGAGGAGACCGAGGCGGTGATGGGCATCATGGACATCCGCCAGCGGATGCTCGACCTGCTCGCCCTGGCGCTGATGGCGGTGGCG
>JAFDJI010000225.1 GCA_019307545.1 Deltaproteobacteria bacterium
ATCGTGGTCCGCGAAAAGAGGAGTTTTCAACGCTCCGCACGGATGGCGGAGACGCGCCTCGACGCCTACGTCAGCGCCGGTCTACTCATGGGGTAAGCTCGCCGCATGCTCACGCCGGAACCACCCAAACCGATGGTGGTGGGACTGGGGCGACAGGCCTGGGTGCACATCGGTCTGTCGGCCGTCGCCACCGCGATGTGGCCGATCGCATTCACCCTCATCGCGATCGCGAGCAGGCTCGAGCTGGATCACACCACGACCGCGGACAAGGCACTTGGGTGGCTCCTCGGAATCACCCTGCTGGGGTCCCTGTTTCTGGCCGTACTTCTCCCGTTCTTCTGCTTCCCCCGGTCCTTCGTCATGATCTCGCTCTACCGAAGGCTGCCGGTGGAGCGGCGCGATGGGGTCCGACCATTGCTCTTCTACGCCGGGGTCATTGGTCTCCTCACCCCGATCCTTCCGATCGTGATGGTGCTGCTGTTCCTGGGCACCTGCCTGATTGGCTAGGCGGGAGCTCGGAGCGCAGAGGTGGTTGCGCTATGCACGCAGGTCAGTGCGCGACTTCGGTGGCCGACCAGGGGGGTGCGGGCGAGCCAGTCCAGCAAGCGGCGCACGCCCCCCAGCACTGGCGGCGACTCGCGCTCGGGCTCGGGTTCGGCGTCGAGGTCGAAACCCCCTCCTCTGCCGGGCGAGGGCGACGGTTCCGATCAGCGAGCACCAGCATGGAAGGACAAAGGGGAGATGAGTCAGCCGAAACCTTCGAGAAGTGCTGTAGGACAATGGCATTTCAGGCAGGCCCCCTGCGCCGCGTGTGCGGCGTCGAGTCTACCGTGTCGAACCGCGCCTCCAAGCCGTCAGAGGTGCCCAGCGCAGGGTTTCCCGTTGTCCTTGCTGTTGGTGCCGTTGGGGCAGATCGTACCGTCGAGATAGGCTTGGCGACCCAACGAGGTGGACCATGGCGGACAGACTTGAAGACCTGGACTCCGAAGACAGGCTCCGCCTGCTCCGCTTCGTGTGCTCCTTCGCTTGGGCGGATCTGAAGGTGGTCCAGGAGGAGCGCAGCTTCGTCGCCGACCTCGTCCGCAAGCTGGCGCTGGACGAAGACGAGAAGGAGCAGGTGATCGACTGGTTGGTGCGCCCGCCCTTTGCCGAGGAGGTCGATCCCATCGAGATTCCCCTCGGGCACCGGCAGCTGTTCCTGGACGCCGCCCGATCCGTGGTGTTGGCCGACCATTACCTCCACCCGAAGGAGGAGGAGTTGTTGGCGATCTTTGAGCAGCTGCTGCGCTAGGAGCCTGGGTTCTTGGTGTGCACGGCCGCCTCCACCTCGGCGTGAGCTCGCAGCCGCGCCAGGGTGTCCTGGAGGGGCGCCTCGTCGAGCGGCTCGGTGGCCAGGCGTGCGCGGTGGACGTGGGCGCTAGGGCACCGTTCTGGACGGGTCCTCTGGAGTGTCCGCCGTCTTGCCGAGGAGCGCTTCGATCTTTGCGAGCTCTCCCGTGTCCTCCACCGCCCCGGGCACCACGAAAGCCGTGATGGGCCGCTCCCGGAAGGTCCCGTAGCGGAGAAAGACGATGAACTGCTCTGGCCCCTCCCTGCCGGCGAGAGTGCCTTGGTAAGTGAAGATGATCGGCGACTCCATGTCGCCGTGGACCTCGTAGAGCACGTGGCCTTCGTACATTTCCTCGAGGTCTCCCGGGGCAACCGTGATCGTCTTGCCGAGCTGCAGGTGGTTGCCAGGATCGTGGATGATTCGCTCCACGACGAGACGGTGGACCACGTAGGTGTATGGCGTGTAGGTCCTCCACCTCTTGGTCACCGGAAACTGGTCCTGAGAGGTTGGCGGGCGGGCTTGGCTGACGATGGCAATGGCTGGGGAGGAGCTCACCAGCTCGTCCAGCGGCATCTCCTCCACGAAGACCTGCGAGGCGGGCAGAGGCAGCGCGACCAAGAGCCCGAGGGTGGCGAGACCGTAACGGAAGAAAGGCCGCATGGCGCACCTCGTGGAAAGGTCGGAACACCTAACCCGCATCCCTCACGGGATGCGGGCCAGCTCTTCCTATTCCGGCCGGCGGCTGGCATAACCGGGCTCCTTCCCTCCTTTTCTCGGCCTCCTCGCGATTTGTCCAGGTTGCAGGGTCAAACAGGGTGTCGGAGGCCTGCGATCGTCAGTCCAGTCGCCCGGCGCCGCCGGCCTTGGGCGCCCGGCTGCACACCACTGGCGTGGTGATGCATCCGGGCTAACCTACGAGGACGACCTCCGAGCAGCGAGGCTGGTCAACACCAGCAGCAGGCCCCAAGCGACCCACCCCGCTCCCCCCGCTGCGCCGGTGCTGCACCCGCAGCCACCTCGGTAGTACCCCAGGTCTCCGGATCCGGTGTCGTCCAGGTTCGTGTCGGTGTCGACATCCGTGTCGGCGTCGGTATCGCTGTCGACGTCCGTGTCCGTGTCCGTGTCGGCGTCGGTGTCGGTGTCGGTGTCGGTGTCGGTGTCGGTATCCGTGTCGGTATCCACATCGGGGTCCAGTTCCCCCGCAACTGCGCACAGATCGTCGCAGGACCCGGAGTTGCCGTCGCAGCCCACCACGTCCTTGTCGAATCGCTGGGCGTTGGCCGAGGTCCCGAAGGCGAACCCGAGGCCGGTCAGGTCGGACAGGCCGGTGTGGGTCGTGAAGTCGGCCCTGGGCATCTTCCAGTCGACATAGAAATCCACCGGAGTCAGGGTCCCGTCGCACAGGTCGGTGGGCGCAGCGGCCCAGCCGACGTTCACCGCGTCGAGGGAGCCCGACTCCGCCAGAGGTCCGTCGTAGGTCGCGAGGTCGGCCTCCGGGACGTCCGAGGTGAAGGGGTCGGAGGGGGTCGTGTTCTCGGAGAACGTGACGGTGTCGGTCTTCCCGTCCACGTACAGCAGGTACTCGTAGTCACAGGCGGTGGGGTCGCGATCGACATCGATCATCACCCCCCACCCGAACTGCCGCCAGCTACCGGTCCCGGCCGGGTCGCCGGCGAGCCGGGCCCGGAACCAGAGGTCGGTCCCATCGTCGACCCAGAACACGGTCGGATCATTCGCGGTGCCGATCAGGTCCCACCAGGCGTTCGCGGCGTCCCCACACACGTCCTCCAGGGGCGCGCTGGCACGGGTGATGGGGATCCAGTCGTTGTCGGCCGGCCACGCCCCGAGCGCCGGGGAGGCGAGCAGGCAGGCGAACGCTGCCAACAAACCACGTCGCGCGCTAGCCCGAGATGTGCCGGAACTGGCTGCAAGCACATCTCGGGCGCGGCCTGGAATGGCGGATCCTGAGGTCCATTCGTTCGAAGACAAGAAGCAACGAGGGAAGCGTACTTCGGTACGCGACCGAGGAAGCGACGCAGGATTCGGGCGAATGGGACCAGGAGGCGCACATTCCAGGCTAGTTCCCATCGGTCTGCTCTCCAAGGAGGACGAACTCCACCCGCCGGTTCTGCTCCCGGCCCACCGCGGTGGCATTCGATGCGATCGGCTGGGTGTCGCCGTACCCGCGGGCCACCAGGCGCTCCGAAGGGATGCCCTTGCCGACCAGGTACGCCCGAACTGCCTCGGCGCGCCGCTGGGACAGGCCGAGGTTGTACTGCGCGCTGCCCTTTGCGTCGGCGTGGCCCTGGACCTCCACCACCCCGGTCACCTCCTTCCGGATGGCCCCGGCCACCTCGTCGAGCACCGGAAACGACTCTGGCCGGAGGATTGCCCGGTCGAACTCGAACAAGATCCGCTCCTGGATGGCGATGCGCTCGGCGGTGACCACCACCGTGCCCGGCTTGAGGCGGATCATCAGCTCTTCGGTCTCGCCGGGGCGGATGACCACCACCCCCTCCACCGTCGCGAACCCGGGTACCGCGAGGTAGACCTCGTACTCCCCCGCGCGAAGGTCGACGGCGCCGGTCCCATCCGCGCCCACCACCAGGCCCGCCTCAGGCGCGTGCTCACCACCGAGGACCACATGGGCGCCCACCGGCGTCCCGTCGGGTTTCTCGAGGGTCACCCGCAGGGTGCCGGGCGGGGTGATGAGGTCGAGCCGGAGCGGGTGCGGCCCCTCCCCGAGCTCCACGGTGTGCTCCACTGGGGACACGCCCTCGTCGTCGGTGCGCACGGTCCAGGTCCCCGGCAACAGGTCCAGCGACAGCCCCCGGCCCCGGCTCTTCACCCGCTGTTCGCCGGTGGGCCCCGCGAGGACCAGGCCGACGCCGCTCGCGGGTGCGCCGTCCACCCACACCTCCAACTCCAGGTTCGCCAGGTCGTCGGGACACCCGTCCTCGTCGCGCCAGTCATTGACGACCTCCGGGTCGTCCGGACAGCCATCGTCCTTGTCGAGGAATCCGTCCAGGTCGCGGTCGCCCTCCACCAGGGGCCGCGCCGTCCCGAAGCCGCCTCCCACGAACACCCGCCACGCCGCCGCGCTTGCGCCGCGGGAGAGGGCCGCCGCACCGCCCACCAGGAGGCTGGCTCCGTTGTCGCGGAGGTGGCGCCCGTGCAACAGCACCTCGATCGGCGCACCGGTGCCGGGCTCCGGGTTCTTTTCCAGGGGCGCCGCGCCGCGCACTTCGAGGTTGACCGCGGAGGCGGGGGTGGCGAGGAAGCCCCCACCCACCGACCAGGTGAGCTGGTCGGACCCGGTCAGGTTGCGGGCCTCGATGGTGGGGTTGAACTGGACCCCGAGGTCGGCCGCGCCGGTCCACCGCGGCCCCTCCCAGGTGGTTGCCCCGCGCACCCCACCCGCCACACCGGGCTGGCCGGTGAACGTGTCCGGAGAGCCGGTGGGCAGGTCGAGGTGGGGCACCAACCCCACTCCGATGCCACCCCCGTCCACGCTCCGCTCGGGACGGACCAACGCCAGCATCGCCGCGAGCCGCACGTCGCCCACCCCCGCCCCGCGCGAGCCTTGCGCGTCGCGGACATCGAAGTACAGCGGGGCGGTGGCATCGAGCCAGACCCGGTCGTGCACCGCTATGCCGGCGGCGAGGTTGACGCCGAGCAGGTGGGCGAGGGCGGGCTCTACCGTCTCGCCGTCTTCGACGGTGCGCACCAGCACCAGGGGGCGGTGCGCGTACTCCAGCACCCCGCCGACGCCCCACTCGCCCGCCTCGAAGCGCCCCGGGCGGCGGACCCCGAGCAGGTCCCGTGGGTCGCCGTCCTGGGCGGTCAGGTAGAAGCCGTGCGCGTCGAATCCCTCGTCCTGGGCGCGCGCCGAGGGCGCGGCAGCCAAGACGGCGAAAAGCAGGAGAATTCCGAGCGATCTGGTGCGGTGCGTGTGCTGCGTTCCCATGGGTCGAGCGTAGCGTAGCCGAGTTTGGAGCGAATTGACTCGACCGAAGGCGAAAGAACGCCGCCACCTCAGCGACGGGTTCCAACCCCTGTCAGCGATCCACGAGCATCCGCGAGGTCGATCGATCGAAACGGGATGCTCTGGCGCAACGGAATCTGAGCTTGTGGCAGGTCGAGCACTTCTTCCGCGACTTCAAGTCGCCGCTGAACGCGCGCCCCATCTACCATCGCAACGCAAGCCAGGTCCGCGGCCACCTCATGGGCTGCTTCTTGGGCATGGTGCTCGCCACCGCCCTGCGCCGCGCTCTCGACGAACTCGGCGACGACGCCAAGGGTGTCGAGTGGCACCGCCTCATGCAGGACCTCCGCCGGGTCCAGGCCATCGACATGACCCTTGGAGACCGTCGCTACCTCGTGCGCAGCGAGCTCAAGGGCAAGGCCTGGCTGGCCTTCCGGGCTGCGGGCATCAAGCCACCACCACGGGTCACACCGCTCCCCGCTCACGTGTAGTGGCAAACAGGTGGGGTGTCCCCGCCGATGCGCCTCTACAGCTCATTCGCAACAGTCGGCTGTCGAAGATGAGCCGGACGACCTACGAGGCTCTGGTCTGCGGATCACGCAACCACCTCCGCGCGTACGTCGGTCAGCTCGAAGACCGGGGAACCACCTACGAGGCCGCCTACATCAGCGCCGAGGCCCTCACCGAGATCCTCGAGGCAGACCAGGAGCCCTGTGGAGATGGCAGCGGGTCGGGAATGGGCGAGGGCCAGAGACGTGGCAAGGGCGCCCGAGACGGCTCGGGGATGGGCCCACGGGACGGCTCGGGTCCCGGGAAGCTGGGCCCTCGCTGACGCTCCCGACGGACAGCGGGTCGTCCGCCTCAGACGACCCCGGGAGGACGGCACTTGCAGACTGCTGCTGTCGTCGCTCGAGAGGCCCCTTGCTCTTCCTGTGGCGCACCGTCAAGAATCCCCCATCAGGGTAGCGGCTCCCGTCCCTGCGTGGCATCCAGGGGCGTCGCTCGCCCGTCTGGAGCCCATGATGCGTTCTATCGCGCTCGCCCTGTTCTTCCTGGCCCCCTCGGCGTGGGCCGCACCGACCCTCAGCAGCGACTCCTTCCGG
>JAFDJI010000915.1 GCA_019307545.1 Deltaproteobacteria bacterium
AGGCCATCTTCGCCGCAGGCCCCTACGTGCGGGAGGAGTTGGAGGGCGAGGCCGTGCTCACCGTGGGCGGGCCGGTGCACGAGTGGCAGGAAGGCCACATCGACGGTTTGGTGAGCGTGGGTCCCCTGGAGTGCATGCCGAACAAGGTCGCCGAGGCGCAGTTGTTCCATGCCCACGAGCGGGAGGGCCTGTTGTCACTCACCCTTCCCCTGAACGGCGATCCGGTGGACTCGGAGCTTCTCGACAACTTCGCCTACGAGGTGCACGCGCGCTTCCGTGCCGCTCGGCGATAATCGATCGCGCCGACCCCCTTCCGGATGTGCGGGCCCACGGCCGCCTGGAGGAGCGCGGGGACGGACAGCTGGTGGTGCGCTTCAAACGACCCTGGGAGGACGGCACCTGCGGACTGCTGCTCTCGCCGCTCGAACTGATCGAGAGGCTCGCCGCGCTGGTGCTCTCGCCGCGTGCGCATCGGGTGCACTACCACGGGGTATTCGCGCCTGCGGCGTCGTGGCGGCGCGCCATCGTCCCGACCTCTCCAGCGCGTGAGCGGCGATGTCTCCGACCGAAGGGTGCGAGGACTCCAGGTTCGAGCCAGTGGTACCCCTGGGCAGACCTGTTGTGGCGCGTCTTGGCGCGGACCCCCTCCGGTGCTCGAACTGCGGGCGCGTCATGCGTGTTCACGCGGTCGTCCGCGGTGCCTGGGCGACCCGCCACGTCTTGCGCAGCCTCGCCCTGCCCGCCGACCCACCCAGCCTGTGGCCGGCGCGCGCAAGCCCGGCCGCAGCCTGACCCCCACCCGCAGGACGCTCACATTCGCCGTCCCCGGAGCCGTGCGCCTCGAGGTGGGCTCACCGAATCCAACCTACGGACGCAAGCCCGTTTTCGCTGAACCGCCCAAGGTCCTCGACGGCCTGTTCGCCGAGCTTCGGAGTCTGCCGGGGGTGGACAGGGCGTCCACAATGCGAATCTGGGAAGCGCAATGCGACTCGTTGCGCGCGCGGTTGTTGGCGGCGTGGAACCTGGATTCTGGTTTTCATTCGACCGAACCTGGGGTAAACTCTACTTGAATCCCTCCTCGATTCTCGAAGGTGCGCCATGCCTGGTCGATCGCGACGCAACCCGCCTGCCCCCACCTCAACCCACACGGCGGAGCCGGATTCCAAGGACACCTCCTCCACAGGGATGTTCCCGGGGCTCGGGTCGTTCATGGGCGGGGCGTCCGCGGACGCTGGCACCGAGACTCAGCCTGCGCACACCCAGCTTCCCGCTTACACCAGGTTCGGCGCGGACTTCGGGCGCCTCGTAGGCAAGGTCAAGGAGCATACCGAGGGTATGCACGATCGGCGAATGCACGCCATCAACGTCTGGCACCAGGCTCCCGACGACGAGAAGGAGAAGGAGTTCAACTTCCTCGCAGCTGTCCTCGAAGCGGCCGCCGGACTGGCGTTGGGGCAGCTGGGCAAGTGGGTCGCGGGCAAGATCACGGCGAAGATAGTGGGTTTCGCAGGAAAGACAGTGCCCAGGCTGGCGGAAAAGTCCAACCTGGAGAAGGTCGTCGCCGGAGCGCTGGGCGCCGGGGTGGAGAAAGGGGTGAGTGCGGCGAAGAGCGGGATCAAAGGCAGCTTCGATGCGGCCTCCCAGGCGGGTCAGGCCAACGCCATGCTCTACTTCTTCGAGGGCAGAGGGTTGGGACTCATCCAAGAGAAGGAAGCACAGGTCGAGGCGTTCGAGAGTTTGCTTTACGGCGCCGACGAGGAGACTGGTTGGTTCATGGGCCAGCAGCTTTGTGATGCGCTGGCGGCCTCGAAGATAGGGGCGTACGACGTCGAGCTGTACGCGACCATCGACAGCTGGTTCACCGAGCTCGCCAGTGCGAAATTCGGAGAGGACTCCGACGGCACGGTGAGCGCGGACAACATTGCCGGCGACTGGGGCACGTCTTCTCTCGGTACCCTCGGCATCCACGCCAAGGAGCTGCAGCCCCCCGGAAAGCCTCTTCAGCCCAAGTACATCGAGTTCGAAGGGAGCAAGGGCAACACGGAATTCGTTCGAAACGCGCTGCTGAGCAGGCCCGGCAACGTCGCGGATTGGCACATGCCCAAGCTGATCATCGCCGAGCAGATGTCGACCCAGGTGCTCTGGCAATCGGACCTCATTGGC
>JAFDJI010000916.1 GCA_019307545.1 Deltaproteobacteria bacterium
CCCCGCCGCGATGTGCTCGACCTGCTCTTGTACATGGTGACCGGGGACCCCACCGATTGGCTCCCGGACGGGTTGGACCTCTCGGACGAGCGCGTCGCGTCGCGGCTGGCCGAGGACCAGCACCGGCTGGGCGTCATCGCGGCGGTGGACGACCAAGCCACACCCCTCGCCGCGTTGCTCGCAGACGAGGACCCCGGCGTGCGTATCGCCGTCTCACGACTGCTGGCCGTGCTGTCGGCCCCGGCTTCACGCATTGCGCCGGTGGTCCGTGCAGCCATCGAGACCGAGAAACACGTGGCCGCAAGGTCGTCCATGGTCCTTTGCCTGGGGCTCCTCGACGTGTACCTCGGCTCGGGCGGCGACGAGCAGATGCTCCGTGCACTCGCGTCCGAGGGGGCCCCGGACCTGCTGCGCGCTGCTGCCACCATCTCACTCGCCCGAGTCGTCGAACCCGGCTCCTCGCTCGGCGAGGCCCTCGAGTGGGTCGAGACCGAAGGCATCGCCCACGACGACGTCGGCGTGCTGTGGGCCGTGGCCGGTCAACTCCGCAGGAGGCTCGGCCTGGGCCCCGACTTCAGCGTGCTCTTTGAAGCCCTCTCCTTCCAGCTGGCCGCACTCGAGCCGGACCCCGATGGGAGCTTCGGGGAGTGGACCCAGGGGCGCTACTCGGCCTTCAAGGCGTTCCAAGAGGCCTTCCACGCGGTCTTCCCGCGGCGTGGGGAGCACGACGAGCTGCTCCCGGAGGACCTGTCCACAGACCAGCGAAGACTGCTCGATTGCTTCGTCGCGGCGGAGCCGCTCTGGAAGTGGGACGCCCTGATGAAGATGTTCGCCGGTGCTGGACTGCTCCAGTGCACGTCTCGGGATGACACCGGTCGCGAGGTACCCGAGCCCCTCCGACGGTACCTCGGCATGGACCCAGGCCTCGCCGAGGACACGCGAATCACCTTGACCCTGGACGGACAAGAGGTCAGCTGGCCGCTGTGGAAGGCCATCCGCCAGGTCCTGGCCGGCGGTCTTCACCGCGAGCGGCTGCTCGATGCCTGCACCGGGCTCGAACCGACGACCCTCACCGAGTTGGCGCGTACCGTCTTCACACGCTTCGACTGGCTCCTGCCTGTCGACGGCTGGCTCGGCTGGGTGGGTCAGACGTCTCCCGAGGTCTCGGAGGCCAAGGACCGCTACGTCCGGGACCTCGTGGCCCTGATGGTCGACCTGCTCGCCCGAACCGGAGTGCCGGGAGAGGCCTTCGTCCACGCGTTCACCGCCGAGCACCTCGCGGATCGTCGCTGGAACCGCGCGAAGGTCTACTTCCTGATACAGGCGCTTGCTCGCTTCAGTCCGAGCGGTGTCGCCGATGCGCGCTACGCCGAGATCCTGGATGGGTCGCTGTACGGACAGGCGGCCCGGCCGGCGCTCGCCGCCCTGCCCCTGGAGGCGCGTGTGGCACTGATCCGAGGGGTGAAGCTGGTCCGACAGGACTACCACGCGAAGGCCGGGCGCTACCTCGACGAGACCGCCGGGTGGGAGGTGCTCGACCTGTGCCCGACCCGCGAGACCGCGGAGCTCGTGGTCGACGCCTTGCGCTCGATGGGGTCTTCGAAGAAGACCGACCCTGGCAAGTACATCAGCGCACTGCGCGGGGTGGGTACTCCGGCGGGTCCGGTCCTGCGCGACGCCCTGAACGAGCGAAAGCTGCGCCGCGATATCGTTCTGGAGGCCTTGGCCGCAGTCGAGGGTGTCGAGGCGGCCGAGACCCTGGTGACGCACCTCCTGGGTACGTCGAAGCCCATGCGGGCGGCGGCGGTGCGAGGGTTCACCTGGCTGGGCAACGCCGCCGAGCCGATCCTGGCCGAACTCGAGGCATCGAGCCGCAAGAAGGCGCGGGACGCAGCCGCCGAGGTTCGCCGATGCCTGACCGACTCGGCGTGAGTGCGGTGGATCACAGGCACCCATGATGACCCACCCCTGCCTCGACTGTGGCGCATGCTGCGCTACGTGGGCCGTGCAGTTCGAGCGAACCGAAGTCACACGCGCGCTCCGTCCTCACGTGGTGCCGGCGGCGACCGAGCGGCACGTCATCCTGGTCGGAACCGAAGGCGAGCATCCACGCTGTGCAGCCCTGCAAGGCGAGGTGGGTGAGCGCACCCGGTGTGCGATC
>JAFDJI010000226.1 GCA_019307545.1 Deltaproteobacteria bacterium
GAAGAAGCTGGCGGGAATCGCCAGCGGTGGGGCCTGCTCGAGCGGAAGCCCCGCTCCCATCGGGCCACTCATTCCGGCCTCCTCACCGAGAGGAGCACCGTCCCGTCGTGCTCCTCGAATAGGGTCCACCCCAGCCCCCGCCGCTCCAGGGACGGCAGCAGGAGGTTGGGGGGGCGTGGGACACGCGCCAGGTAGACCCCGCCAGGGACCAGCGCCGCGGTCGCCACGAGGACCCGCTCCATGGGCTCCGGCGCAGGGAGATCGCGGAGGTCCTCCGGCTCTGGCGCCATGCGCTCGATCACCTCGAGGTCCCAAAGCCCATCCGCTCTTTCACGTGCCGCCACCCGGTACCCCTGCTCACCGAGGAGTTGGACCAGGGGCCCGGGGCGGAAGGGGGCGATGATTCGCAGCACTCCCCCTGGCGGGAGGTTCCGGAGGTGGTGCTGAATGTCGGGGAACGGCTCCACACCTTCGGCGAGGAGGGGGCAGACGTCGAGGACCGCGATGTCGGTATCCGGGAGGTCCACCACCTCCACCGACTCCCCATTGGAGGAAGCGGGTTGGCCCGCTGCCACCGCGGCCTGCCAGAAGGCCGCCACCCGGACCGCTGCGCCATCGAGGGAGAGGGTGCGGCCCGAAAGCTGCCACTGCAGAAGCGTTCCCTGGACCAGGGCCAGGAACAGCGCGGCGGCTTGAACGGCGTCCACCTCCGAGGAAACATCGCCGTTTCGTTGCCCTCCTCGCACCACCTCCTCGGCCAGTGCGCGCTGCATTGCCACCAGGTGCGCCAACCGCTTCCGGAAGGGGCCGTCATCTCCGGTCGCGTGGTGGAAGAGCAGGCGGAGCAGCCCCGGGTGCACGGTCGTGTGCTCGAACAGGCCACGGCCCAGTCCCTCCAATCGAGCCGCTGCCGTCCCATCGTGCGCGAGCACCCCGCTCGCCACCCGGGCCAGCGCTTCCCGAGCGTGATCCACCACGGCCTCGAGGATCTCGCCCCGGGAGCGGAAATGGCGGAAGAGCGCGGGCTGGCTGATCCCGATCCGCTCGGCGATCTGCCGGGTGGTCAGGGTATCGATGGGTGCGTCCGCAAGGAGCGCGAGTGTGGTCTCCACGATCTGGCTGCGTCGGGCGTCGGTGGGGCGTCGCGTGGTCATGGTGGCCTGCTAAGTTATCACATGATAACATGTCCGCATCCAGGAGGAACCCATGAGCGCCGACACGACCCCTTCTCTCTTCACCTTCTTCGAGCAGGATCACAGGCGCTGTGACACGCTCTGGGTGCAGGTGGAAAACGCCGTCGATTCCGGTGATGCCGCGGTGATCGAAACCACCTGGCGCGCGTTCGATCACGCCCTGCGTCAACACTTCGCCATGGAGGAGGAGACGATGTTCCCCGCCTTCGAGGCGGCGAGTGGCATGACCGGTGGAGGCCCCACCTTCGTAATGCGGCACGAGCACCAGCAGATGCGCGGCGTGCTCGACCAGATGGCGGACGCCGTCCAAGCCGGCGATCCGAACGATCTGCTGGGACAGGGCGACACCCTGCACCTGCTGGTTCAGCAACACAATGCCAAGGAGGAGGGAATGCTCTACCCGATGGCCGACCGGGTCCTGCAAGGGGAATGGCCCACACTCCTCGCCCGGTTGCGCACCTACCAGGAGCGCTGAAGATCGATGAACCCGGCTACTCGGGACAGGTCGGTCGTGGGTGCATAAGATCTCGAACACAGGGGAGTCGCCGTGTCCGAGCAGTGGCCAGACATACCAGGCATCACCGCGAGCGGGGGACAGCCCCGGCTACCCGCGAAGCCCGACGTGGTGGTGAAGACCCTGTGCACGGCGCTGGTGGGGATCGGCAATGGGGGGATCACCCGCGCCGCCCTGGTCGACCGCGTACACGCGGCCACCGGCGAGAGTCGCCAGCGCCTGGAGGGCCTGGCGGGCTGGCTTCCCCTGTCGCGGGTCGCCTCCTGGAACGAGGACACCGGTCAGTTGGAGCTGCACCCCTCTACCGACCTCGGCGACCTCGCGATGCGGTACGCGGCCTGGGTCGGCTCCCAGCCCATCCCAGCTGACCAGGTGAGCCTCCTCGAGGAGTATGTCCGAACCATCGTGGAGGAGGCGATGTCGGCCGCACGCAGCACGCCGCGGCCGCCGCAGACTGCATCATTGAGCGCCCCCCCACCGGCGGAGGCGCGACAGAAACGCGCCAAGGAGGAGCCGCTGGTGCCCCCCGGTATCGCCAGGAAGCTCCGGGGCATCGTGGACAAGCTGGACGCCACCTTCCTGGAGCGACGCCTCCACAACCGCGCCAGCCTCCTCGCCCTGCTCTCGGGGAATCACGTCCTGCTGCTCGGGCCGCCCGGAACGGCGAAGAGCATGCTCGCCCGCGCGCTGTGCGGGTGCTTCCGGGAAGCGAACTACTTCGAATACCTCCTCTCCCGGTTCACACACCCCGACGAGTTGTTCGGGCCGGTCAGCATCCCGGGGCTGAAGGAGGAGGACTACCGGCGCCTCACGTTGGGGTTCCTCCCCCAGGCACACGTGGCGTTCCTGGACGAGATCTTCAAGGCGAACAGCGCCATCCTCAACAGCCTGCTCACCCTCATCAACGAGCGGGTTTTCCACCACGGTCGCCACCGCGACGTGGTGCCCCTCATCGGCCTCATCGGCGCATCCAACGAGCTTCCCGACCCCGAGGGGGGTCTGGAGGCCCTCTTCGACCGCTTCCTGGTGCGGCTGGCGGTGCCCCCCCTGGCCGAGGCGAGGGCGTTCTTGTCAGTGGCCACAGGGCGCGTGTCGCCGCTGGAGCTGGATCACGAGGACCAGCTCTCCGCCGAGGACCTCGCCACCGTGCGCGATGCGGCGCAACACGTGACGGTGCCGCCTCGGGTGGAGGACGCGCTGGTCGGCCTGTGGCGGATCGGCGGGCGTCGCGACTGGGAAATCTCCGATCGGCGCTGGCGGCAAGCGGTGGCCATGCTCAAGCTCGGGGTGGCGGCCGAGGGACGGCGCAGGTTGGACCTGCTCGACCTGCTGCTCCTCCAACCGGTGCTCGCACCCACCCCGGACCGCATCCCGGAAGTGCGGGACGCCATCTTGGAGCGCCTGGGCAGTGGTGCCGTGCCACAGCATGATCTGCGGGCGCAGTGGCTGCTCCTGCGGTCGGACAAGGTCGCCCCCGTCCCCGGCGAGCCGCTGCCCCCGCCGCCCCCTTCCCGATCGCACTGGCCCCAACGCATGGCCCGGCGGCGCGCAAACGTGGACCGGTTCCTGGAACACCACGCCGAGGCGGTCCAGCGCCTGGCTCGCGACCGCACCGACCTGGAGGCCCAGGCAGATCGCCACGTATGGATCGACGCGTTGCCGGTGCAGGTGCTGTCGGCACACATCGAGGCCGCACGGGACCTGGCCCGCATCCTCGAGGTCGGTGAGGGCTACCGGAACCAGCTGGAGACCTCCGCCACCGTCGCGCGGGCCCTGGTCATGGCGCTGCCAGAGCGGTCGAGGCGCGTGTACGGACACGATTTGGCGTGCACCCTACACATCCCCGAGGCGCAGGTACGGGTGGGGCTCACCCTGGCCGGTGAGCGCGTCCCTGCAGAGAGTGTGGCCGACCAACGCCACACCACCGGCGACCTTCGCGGCGAGAACGTCGTCGTCGAGATGCAACCAGACGAGTTGCTCAACTGGCTGGCCAACGCGGTCGAAACCACGACGCTGCTCGCCCACACTCCGGCTTGGGCGGCCCGCAACGCCAGGACGGCACTGGAGTCGGCGCGCCGGCTGATCGGTGGGCAACTCGTCCCGTCGCCGCCAGAGCTGCCCCGACCGTGAGGGAAGTCCACCCGGTGGACGTGGTGGTCCGCCACCCCCGGGTGGTCGAACTGGGGCGCAACGCCCAAGAGCAGTGGCGGGTCGACCAGTTCGCAAACGACCTGGCCCGGTGGCTGTTCGGCGAGGCGAGAGAGACCCTGGCCCCCCTGGCCCGGGTCGTCACGGTGGTGGCAAGCCGGGAGCTTCGCGACCCGCGCCGGCTCTGCCGGGACCGGTCCCTGATGGCGGTGGAGGCGGCTGCCCGCGCTACCGAGTCCCTATGGCCGCTTCTCCGCGGCGAATTGGAGGAGGAGCAAGAAGAGGAGGAGGAAGAAGAGCAGCAACGGGAGCAGGGTGAGGACGAGGGGGCGCCCATGCCCGCCGATGGCGCAGGCGCGGCCGGCGACTCGGAGGACGAGGACGAAGCGCCCGAAGAGGCGGACAGTGGCGGAACGGGCGCAGGTGCTGGCGGGGATGGCGATGCCGAGCCGGACGACGACGCGGAGGCGGAGGACGAGGCTGAGGGCGATGCAGAGACGGAGGGCGACGCAGAGGCGGAGGATGACGCAGAGGGTGCGGGTGAGGCCGAGGGCGGCGAGCCGGGGGAGGAAGACCGGGACGATCCGTCGGCCGAGGACGAAGCGCCCGAAGAGGAGGTCCCCCTACCCTCCACGGAAGACCTCCTCGCGGCCATCGCCGAGGAAGACATGCTCGACGACCCCGAGTTGGCCAACCTGGCGGAGCGCCTGCGGGAGGCCATGGGCGGCGAGGCCTCCGACACCATGGAGCTGGGGGCCGCCGCTGGACAGAGTCTCGCCCCTGCGGCGGAGGCTGCGCTGTCCGGAGCGCTGGAATCGGACCGCGCGGCACGCATGTTGGAGCACTTCGTGCCCGGAGTGGGATGGTCCTTCGCCCCAAGCCAGCTCCACGCCTCCCTGCTCGAGAACCTGGACAAGCTCACCCTTCTCATCCAACAGCTCGAGAACCTCGACGCGTTGGCGGACCTCCTGGGCCGAATGGAAGACCCGTCGGACGACGACGATCTCCCCCTGGGCGGCAGCGAGGAGGTCGTGGGGATCCGGCTTGGCGGAGACGTCGCCAACGCCCTCCCAAGCGAGCTTGCACTCCTCAGCGACCCGGAGACCGAGGACCTGTTCTACCAACGCCTCATCGAGCACCGCCTGATCTCCCTGGAGCTGGAAGGGGCCGGCATGGACGGGGTGGGAGGCTGGGAGCGGCGGGGGCCGATCATCGCGTGCATCGACACGTCCGGATCCATGGAGGGATGGGCGGAGATGGCGGCGAAGGCCCTGGTCCTCGCCCTGTGCCGTCGGGTCCTCCCCCAGGGCCGCCCGGTACACCTCATCCTGTTCAGCGGTCCCAGGGATCAGGTGGAGCTGCGCCTCCGCAAGGGACTGGGCGGACTCGAAGAGCTGTTGGGGTTCCTGAGCCTGGGTTTCCACGGCGGCACCGACTTCGACCGGCCGCTCACCCGAGCCATGGAGCTGCTGGAGGAGCGCGAGTTGTTGCGCGCCGACGTGCTGGTGGTCACCGACGGCCTCGCCCGCGCCGGTCCCGGGATGGTGGAGGCGGTCCAGGAGGCACGCGAAGGACGGGGTGTGCGGGTGTGGTCGGTCATCCTCGGGGACGACACCTACGGGGTGCGGGCCTTCTCGGACCAGATCTGGATCCTGGACCCGGAGCGGGCAGCGCACGCCGCGGGCCTCCTGGACCGGATAGAGTCTCAGCGCTACCGTTGACCCTCCAAACCCTCGTTCCCGCTCCCGTTCTCGCTCCCGCTCCCGAAATGCCGGAGCTACTGGTACCAGAGGTGGAGCAACGGAGACGACTCCCGGTAGCCCCAGTGCCCCAGAGCGCACAGGTCGTCCGCCTCGAGCGCACCCAGGGCGTCCAGCACCACCCGCAAGGGCTCCTCGCGCGCACCAGTCGCGTCCAAGCGCAACTCGACCCCCGTTCGCCCCGTGGTATCGGCAACAGCGCGAACCAAGCCGGTCACCGACGGGACCGGCTGGGGCGCATCTCCCAGTGCCTCCAGGGCCCGGGCGATGTCCGCAGACAGCGTCCGATCCCGGGCCTCCATGGGGCGCTCCTCCACCTCGGGGAGACGGTCGCGGTCGGTCAGCCCATCGCGAATGCGCAGGAACCAGCGCCTGTCGCCCAGGTGCCATCCCGGCTCCGCCTGTCCCCAGGCCTCGCCCAGCCCGGTCGGCTCCCCTGGTACCAGGCGGACCGCGGCAACCTCCTCCAAGACGACCAGCGCCTGGACCACACCGGCCAGGGCGTCCCGCTTCGGGTCACCCACCAGCACCCGCCAGGTAGGCGAAAACGTCCACCGCGGTCCATGAGCCGTCTGCATGCGCACCCAGCGGGGCCGGCCCCCGAGCAGGCGTAGCTCGACGCCTTCCGCGAGAGCCATCACCGCCTCCACCACCCCCTGGTGGGCTGCCCCATCGACCGGCACCACCTGGATCTCCACCTCCTCCACCAGTCCGCCCAGACCCGCCACCAGCGCCAACGCCCTCTTTGGATCGGGTGAGATCCCAGGACGCACTGGCGCGTCACCCGGGAGACCCG
>JAFDJI010000227.1 GCA_019307545.1 Deltaproteobacteria bacterium
CCCTTGCGCGTCGGTCCACCAGGCGGTGCCGGTGTCCACGGGCGCGGTGTCCACGGGTGCGGTGTCCGCGGTGGCGGGGTTCGCAGTGTCGTCCGGCACGGTACCGGTGTCACCCTCCAAGCCACCTAGATGGCAGGCAGGGACGAGCAGCAACAGTAGTGGAAGCCTTGCCCACATTCGACACCATCCTACTCGGAGCGAGCCCCCAGCGCGCAGACATCGGGGTACAGTCCCGCGGTACCCGTGTCCCCTCACCCGAGGCGCCAACCCATGGGCTCTCCCAGCGATGGGTCCATTCTCGAGGTCCTGCAGTCGGCTGCCGACAACTCGCGGGATCGAGGATCGGCGTACCTCGCCTTCACGGGCGAAACCGACCATGAAAGCTACACGACGCTCCTCGAGAAGGCGGCACGGGTCTACGCCGACCTGAAGGACATGGGATTCGAGCGGGGGCAGCCCATCGTCCTTCCGATCCAGTTCCCGAACCAGTTCTTCCCTCTGTTCTGGGCCTGTCAGATGGGCGGGCTGGTGCCGGTCCCGCTGGCGCCGCCCATGGGCCTCGACGACGACGAGGTCCTGCTGCGCATCCGCAACGTCTCGCGAAAGCTAGACGCCCCGGTGATCTGCGAGCAGCGCACCCACTCCGAGCTCGAAGCGCGCCTGGAGGCCGATGAGAAACGACCTCCGGTCTTCCTGGCGGACACGCTCGGCCAGGGGTCCCCCAGGTGGTCCTTCGCGCCGTCGCGGGGCGACGCACTCGCCATGCTCCAGTACTCCTCCGGCAGCACCCGAGAGCCGAAGGGGGTGATGCTGAGCCACCGCAACCTCCTGGCGAACCTGGCCCAGTTCACCAAACACATCGCGTTCTCCGCCGAAGACGTGGAGTGCGACTGGATGCCCCACTTCCACGATCTCGGGTTGATCGGCTGTCATCTCGGTCCGATGTACGTGGGGGCATCCCAACTCAAGATCCAGCCGGCCCACTTCCTGATGGACCCGCCGATCTGGTTCCAGGCGGCCTCGGACAGCGGCGCCACCGTGCTCTCCGCGACCAATATGGCGCTTCGCTACGTCCTGCGTCGCATCCAGACGGTGGAGCCCGGAAGCTGGGACCTCAGCGCGGTCCGGATGTTCATGGTGGGCGCCGAGCCCTTGAGCCCCTCGGTGCTCCAGGCCTTCATGGAGCGGATGGGGCCGACCGGCCTGCGGCTCGACGCGGTCCGTCATGCCTACGGGCTGGCCGAGGCCACCCTGGGCGTCACCATCAACCCCGCCACCGAACCGACCGGGTTCCACCACTTCCGCCGCAGCTCCCTGAACTTCGGCAGCCGCGCCGAACGCGTGGCGCCCGGAGACGCCGACGGGATCGAGCTTGCGGACGTGGGGCAGCCCATCGGGCGGAGCGAGGTCCGGATCGTGGACGGTGAGGACGAACCCCTCGCAGAGAACCAGGTCGGCCACATCCAGGTGCGGGGACCCTGCGTGACCCGCGGGTACTACCGGGACGAGGAGGCTACCGCGGCCGCCTTTGCCGGGGAG
The DNA here is from genome assembly GCA_019307545.1 of Deltaproteobacteria bacterium. Taxonomy (GTDB): domain Bacteria; phylum Myxococcota_A; class UBA796; order UBA796; genus JAFDJI01. Next base: position 1,540 of record JAFDJI010000227.1, read on the forward strand.
TGGCTGCGCACCGGCGACGTTGGGTTCCTGTCCCGGGGGAGGCTTTTCGTCTGTGGGCGGGAGAAGGAGCTGATCACCTTCGCCGGGAGCAACTACTACCCGCACGACATCGAGGCCATCGCCTGCGAGGAGCCGGGCATCAAGATCGCCGTGGCCTGCTCCACCGCCGCGACCAGTGCCACCGACGAGCAGGTCCTCCTCCTGTTGGTGCCACGGGCGCGCCGCTGGCAGGACGCGCTGGACGCGATCACAGGGGCCCGCCGCCGGGTCCAGAAGGCGATGCGACTGGCCATCGACCAGGTGATCCCGGTGGACAAGGATTCCATCCCCCGCACCTCCAGCGGCAAGGTCCGCCGGGTGCTGCTTGCGGAGCGCTACCTGGGGGGCACCTTCGACGACGTCCTGGAAGCGCTGGAGCGGGCCCTGACCGAACGTCCCGAGGTGAGCCAGGCGCCCAAGCCTGCCGCCGAGTCGCTCCGCGAGCGCATCACCCGCATCTGGGCGGAGGTGCTGGGGCTCGACCCCTCCCGGTTTGGGCCGGACACCTCCTTCAGCGAGTTGGGGGGCACCTCGGTGAAGGCCTTCGAGGTCCTGAACCGGATCGAGCAGGCCACCGGCCGGACCCTCGGCTTCGCCTTCCTGGAGCAGTGCGCCACGGTCGACCAGATGGTGTCCTGGCTGGAGGACGCGGTGCCGGCACGCGCGCCCACGGTCCGGGCCCCGGAAGCGCCCGCCGACAAGGAGGAGGAGATCGCGGTCATAGGGGTGGGGTGTCGCTTCCCGGACGCCGACACCCCCGCGCAGTTCTGGGACAACATCGCCTCCGGGAAGGACTCGGCCCGCCCGATCCCCTCCGACCGCTGGTCCCCCCGTGCCCTGGAGGGGGTCGGGTGCCTCAGGGGCAGCTTCTTGGAGGGCGTGTACGACTTCGATGCGGACTTCTTCCAGATCTCCCGGGCAGAGGCCGTGCTGATCGACCCCCAACAGCGCCTCCTCCTGGGCCTTGGACACGAGGTCCTCGAACAGAGCGGGTACGGCGCCCTGCGCCGATCGGGCCGCTCCATCGGCGCCTTCGTGGGCGCCAACCAGATGCCCCACCAGGAGATCCTGGCCATCCCGAGCCACCGCAAGGAGGTGTTCGCCCTCCTGCGCACGAGCGAGGCCTACCGCACCCTGGACCCCGCGGCACGCCGGCAGCTCGACGATGCCATGGACGACCTGGCGGCCGACGTCCCCGAAGACCCCACCACCATGGTGGGGAACATCTTCAACATGATCGCCTCCCGGCTGTCACACCAACTCGACCTCTCCGGGCCGTCGATGGCGATCGACACCGCCTGCTCGGCCTCCCTGGTGACCATCCACCTCGCCTGCGAGAGCCTGCGCATGGGGGAGTGCGACCTGGCCCTGGCCGGGGGCGTCAACCTGAACCTCTCTCCTGTGGTGTTCAAGTACTTCGACCGCGCCGGCGCGCTGTCCCACACCGGTCGGTGTCGCTCCTTCTCCAAGCGCGCGGACGGGTTCATTCCCGGAGAGGGGGCGGGCCTCGTCCTCCTGAAACCCCTCGAACGCGCGCGCCGGGACGGCGACCGGATCTGGGGGGTGATCAAGGGCTCGGCCGTCAACAACGACGGAAGCTCCATCGGCGCCATGGCCCCCAACCCCAGGGGACAGCTCGAAGTCCTGCGGGCGGCCTACCGGCGCGCCGAGGTCGACCCCGCCACGATCGGCCTCGTCGAGGCGCACGGCACCGGCACCGCCATCGGCGACCCCATCGAGCTTCTCTCCCTCAGCGACTTCTTCGGAGAACACGCTCGTGGGCCGGTGGCACTCGGCTCGGTCAAGTCCAACGTGGGCCACCTGCTGGGGGCGGCGGGGGTCGCGGGGTTCATCAAGCTCCTGCTGGCCCTTCAGCACCGAAAGCTACCCCCCACCCTACATTGCAGTCAGGAAGAGAGCAGGCTGGCCGGCCAGGACACCCCGCTGTCGGTACAGACCCACCTCGCCGACTGGGAGGGGAAGCGACCGCTGCGCGGTGGGATCAACGCCTTCGGGTTCGGCGGGACCAACTGCCACCTGATCCTGGAGGAGCCGCCGGCACCCGTACCCGTGGCGATGGACCCGCCGCCATACCACCTGCTCGCCCTGACCGCGCCCACCCCCGCACACCTGGGCGATCACGCCGCTCGGATCGCCGAATCCCTCCCCGCCGAAGCCCCGGCGGCCGAGGTGTGTCCAGAGCTGTACCGGCGCACCGTGTTCCGGGCGCGCTGCGCGCGCGTCCTCGGTTCGGACGCGCCAGTTCGCCCGGCCCTCGCTGAGCTGACCGCGGAGGGCGGCAAGTGGGCACAGGGGGCGCTGGAGCTCGGCTATCGCCCCCTGCGCATGGCCTTCCTCTTCCCGGGGCAGGGCTCGCAGTTCCCCGGTCAGGCCCGCGGGCTCTACCAGCACTGGGCCCCCTTCCGAGCGCAATTCCAGGCGCTCTGTGCGCACCATCCGGGCCTGGAGGAGGCCCTGTACGGCGAGGGGGCCACCGAGGCGGAGCTGACCCGCACCCTGGTGGCCCAACCGGTGCTGGTGGCCTTCCAGATCGCGATGGTGGAAGCCCTGCGTGCATTGGGCCTCCGCCCCGTCGCCGTCCTGGGGCACAGCGTGGGGGAGCTCGCCGCCGCCTGCGCCGCCGGGGTGATGCGCCCCGAGCAGGCTCTCCACTTCGCCACCGAGCGCGCCCGCCAGATGCAGGCGCTCCCCGAACACGGTGGGATGCTGGCTGTGCTCACCGACGCGCAGACCCTGGCGCCGATAGTGCGGCCCTACCAACAGACCGTGTCGCTCGCCGCCTTCAACGGCCCGCGGCAGGTCGTCCTCGCCGGCCGGTCCGCCCACCTCGAAGCGATCCGGGGCGAACTGGAGCAGCGGCGGATCGCCTGTCTCCCCCTCTCGGTCTCCCATGCCTTCCACTCCCCGCTGATGGCACCGATGGTGGAGGACTTCACGGCCTTCGTGCGCGCGCAATCCCTGGAGAACACGGGGATGGCCTTCGCGAGCACCGTCACCGCGGAGGTCTACCGCACCGGGCCCCTCCCGGCGGACTACTGGGTCGACCACGTGCGCGGGCCGGTGCGCTTCGCGCAGGCCTTCGCCGAGCTGCAAGCGCTCGACGTCGATGCCTTCGTCGAGGTCGGCCCCGGCTCGGTGCTGTCCCGCCTGGCGCGCAACCTGCGCGAGCCCGGCGATACGCGACCGGTGCTCGACCTGTGCAGGGGTCCCGAGTCCTCCGACCCCGACGAGGATTGGAGGCAACTGCTGGAAGGGGTCGCCGCGCTGTGGACCCGAGGCGCGCGCGTGGACCTCCCCGCACTGGCGCCCGATGCCGGTGCGGGACCCCTCCTCCCCGCGGTGCCCCTCCTACCCGAGACCCTGCGCTTCCAGCGGGTGGACTGGTCCGGCACGCCAGCGCGGGCCACCCCCTCCCTCCTCCACCGCATCGCGTGGGAGTCCCTTCCTTCGCCCGAGCCCCATCGGCCGTCCGACGGGACCTGGCTGATCCTCGCGGACGAGCAGGGCATCGGCGCCTCCCTGGCAGACCGGATCCGGCTCCAGGGCGGTCGCTGCTGTCTGGTCACCCGATCCCGACAGTTCACCCGCACCGGCGAAGACCACTTCGAGGTGGACCCGAGCGCTTCTGACCACTACCGCTGGCTCCTGAGCGCCCTCGGACCGGAGCCCCTCGCGGGGATCGTGCACCTGTGGACCTTCGACGCGGCACCCTCCGCCGAACCGGCGCCCTGGTTCCGGGATCTGCTAGCCCGTGGGCCCCTCAGCCTCACCCTGCTGTTGCGGGCGGTGCTGGACCAGGGGTGGGCAGTCCCCCTCTACGTCGCCATCCGCACAGGCTTTTCCACGCCGCGCGACCGGGAGCCCCCCGCCCCAGAGGCCGCAGCCGTAGCGGCCCTCGCGCTCGCCCTGTACCAGGAGCACCCCGAGCTTCGCGGACGGGTCATCGATGTGCGCGACGACCCCGCGACGCGCCTCTTCGAGGAGCTGCACCGCGATGGACCCGCCCTGGTCGCCCTCCGCGACGGGGAGCGTCTCACCCGGACCGTGAAGGCCCTGCCCTCCACGAACGCGCCTCCCGCACAGCCCCTCTGCCCCGACGGAGGCGTGGCCCTGCTCCTCGGTGGCTCCGGCGTCGTGGGTTCGGCCATCGCCCGACACCTGGCGGAGCAGGCCGACCGACCGACCCTGATCCTGACGGGGAGGCGGCCCATAGCGCAAAGACTCACCGAGCAGATCGCGGATCTGGAGGCCGCCGGGGCTCGCGTCGCATACCACCGCGTGGACCTGACCGACGCCGCGGCACTGCACGCCCTGCTCGACCAGATCTACGCGGAGCACGACCGCCTGGACGCCGTGGTGCACGCGGTGGGAACCACCCGGGTCGGCTCCCTCGCCCGACGCAGCCTGGACGAGATGGAGGCGACACTGGCCCCGAAGGTCCTCGGCACCTTCAACCTGTCGCGCGCCCTGGCAGACCGACCGGTGGGAACGGTGCTGCTGGTCTCCTCGGTGACCGGGAGCATGCCGCGGCTGACGCGGGGTCTCGCCGACTACGCCGCGGCCAATGCCTACCAGGACGCCCTGGCGACGGGCCGGCACCGCCCGGACCAGCGCTGGATGTCGGTGGCCTTCACCCTGTGGCACGCCACGCGGGACCTGGAGGGCGCCCGGAGCCTGCTCGGCATCACCCCCATTCCACAGGCCACAGCGCTCGCGGCGCTCGACCAGGCGCTGGGGCACGACCGGCGCCACCTGGTGGTGGTCGTCCCCGCGGACGTGGAGCGGTTCGAAGGGGAGGAGG
>JAFDJI010000228.1 GCA_019307545.1 Deltaproteobacteria bacterium
GCCGATTGCCAGTCCAAGCGGGCAACCATCTACCCGCAAAGGCTCGAGCTTCTTCCGCGTTCATGCCGTCGAACTGCATCGGCCCTCCGGTGTCTGCCTAACACCGAGGTTGAGTTGTGGGGGCCGGGGTGAGGGCGGCGCCGGGAGACATCCGGGCGTCGGGGCCCGCCGAGGTCGGGGTGGGGGCCGCGTTCCGGGGTTCGGAGCCCGCGGGACCGGAGCAGGCCAGAGCCCATAGCAGGGTGAGGCCGAGGCTGGAGAGGAGGGTTGGGTGGTGCATCGAGCTCCCCGGGAGCTGGTCATGCTACCTGGAGGTAGACTCGCAACGATGTCACTCGCAGACGAATACCATCGCCAGTTCACGTGGCGAGACTGGGTGAAGGCATTGGACGCACTTCCATCTCTGGATGGGAAGACCGTACTGGACCTCGGCTGTGGACCTGGAGACTTGGCTGAGGCGCTTGTTGGACGAGGCGCGTTCGTTCTCGGAATAGACGGCAACGAGGAGTTGATCGATGCGGCAAGGAACAAGGGTCTGGAAACGGCGGAGTTTCGGGTCGGTGACCTTGAGAATCTCCCGTACGTGGACCCAGTCGACGGAATATGGTGCAGCTTCACAGCGGCCTATCTTCGCGACCTACCCGGGACCTTGCGCACGTGGGCTTCGCGCCTGAAGCCGGGCGGTTGGATGGCGCTGACCGAGATTGACGACCTCTTCAACCATGAGCCTGTCCGCGATCAGACTCGAGAGCTACTGGCTGACTATGTGGATGAGGCTCTGCGAGCCGGCCGCTACGACTTCAAGATGGGTCGAAAGCTGCGTGGCTACGTCGAGGGGGCCGGTCTTCTGGTCAAGGGGCAGCTTTGCTTACCGGATGCTGAGCTCGCCTTTGACGGGCCGGGGCAGGAAGATGTCATCGAGGCGTGGCGAGCGCGTTTTGAGAGGATGAGCTTGCTCCGTGTGCGCTGTGGCGATCAATATGAACGAGTCCGTGATGACTTCCTCGGCTGCTTGAAGCGGGTGGACCACCGGGCAAATTCAAGTGTTCGGTTCGTCTTGGCCTGTGCCTACAGCGACCGCCCGTCGGGTTGATGCCCGGTTGGGTGGTCCCCACCGGGCTGATCCCGAGGTTGATCCTCCTGGGGGTCGAAGCCTAGAGTTCCTGGACCGATACGAACTGGATGTAGCCGGTGAAGAACGCACTTCCTGACGGGTCGGAGCCGATGACCCAATCGGACCCCAGGCCATCGATGGTACCGGAGAGGCCGTTGGCAGGGGTGACCCCTGTTTCGCTCACGTCGAGCCAGAGGCGCATGTCGGAGCCGTCGTAGGCGGCGATCACGAAGTTCGACCCGGTGTCGGTCAGGCGCAGGGGCGCCGCGATGGCTTCGTGGTCGGCGCCACCGATCGTGGCACCGAACACGAGCTCGGTGCCGTTGGCGGTGCCACGCAGCGACAGGCGCACGGCGTCGTTGCTCACGATGGGAACGCTGGTCCCGGTGGCCAGGTCGAGGTCCGCGGGCCGGAACACGGCTGTGATGAGCACGCCAGTGGTGACGTCGTCGGCCGGGCGGGTGATCGACTCGCTGCCGGTGAAGGACAGCACAGTGCCGAAGGGGGCCTCGCCCCTGCCAATCGACTCCAGGGACACGCCTTCGAAGTCGGTGGCCGGATCCTCGTCCCACACGTCGAGGTGCAGTATGGAGTTGTCGGCGGTGATGGCGTCGCGGCACTCGTCGAGCGGCGATTCGGTGATCACGATGTCGACGAGATCCCGCGTCGCACCGCAGTACAGGCCGCCCTTGGCCACGGGATAGGTCCACACGGCCGTGCCGAGCCCGAGGCTACGGGCATACGTCAGGATGCCGGCGAGGTCAGGGGTCGCGTAGCTGAGCTCGACCGCGTGCCAGTCATCCCCCGCGGCGTCGTCCATCAGGTCGTGGAAGCCGCCGACGCTGAACGCTTCGATGGACTGGTAGAGCTGGTGGTAGCGAATGTGCAGTGCCGCGTCGGCATGCTCCGCCTCGGCATAGGTGCGGACCTGACGGACGGATGCAATGCGGTTGTCGCCGAAGGCGCGGAACACGAGCGGCCGCCCCTCGGTGGCGAAGCCGGCGTCGAGGAACAGGTCGAGCAATGATTCCGAGTCGGCGGCGGTCGGCGATGTCTCCTTGATTTCGACGAACAGGATCTGATCGCCGCCCTGGAGCATGGTGTCGGCGAGCACGTCTTCGAGCAGGGCGCCGGAGGTGGCGCCGTAGTCTTCGTGGTCGATGATCCAAACGGCCCCTTCGGCCTTGACGTCGAGCTCGAGCAGGTCGGCCCCCTCGGCCTGGGCCGCGTGCAGCGCCGTCAGCGTGTTGGTCAGCGAGGTCGCCGGGTCGCCCTCCTCGGCGTAGCAGTTGTGGCAGGCCACGCCGCTGGCGTGACCGTTCGGTGAGGTGGCGACATCACGGGTGACGCCTTCCCACCACGCGAAGGGTCCCAAGTCGTCAGTGTCGTCGGTGTCGTCCTCGGGGTTGTTGCAGGCCACGAGCAGGGGAATGACCAACCAGATGTGTCGCATGGCGCCTCCGCGTACACGATAACGACAATCTCGATGAATGGACGCCCGCTCTTGAAAGCCGAGAGGTGGTTGCAGTAGCGCTACGCATCGGGCGAGCTGGCGGGAGGTACCCTTCCGTGAAGAAGAACGACTCGAAGGACGCGGGGACGATCTGGTCGCTGATCAGCGCGGGCGAGGGCCCTTGACGAGTTCTCGCCGCTCAGTGTCAAGCGCCGTCAGCGCGAGACGATCGGTCATCGCGCCATGATCAATCATCTCGTGCCGAACGAGTTCCGTACAGAAATCGATGTCCTTTCGCCGGCCGGCTACCAACTTGGCGATTGCGAGGTCGTGCACTTCCAGACACAGAGCGGTCACGCCCCCGGTGGCCGGCGAGGCATAGCGAATCAGCCGACTCTCCCATCCTGTGGGCAGGATTGCCGTCTCGGGGCCCACGCACTGCGCGTAATACCCGTAGCTCTCGTGGAACATGGACAGCTCACCGATCGCGCCATCGATGTTAGCGGCCTTCTCTGGGCAGTTCTTGGGGTACACGTTGAGGTCTGCAGAGATCGTGAGTGACGCAGGCAACTCGGGAAACTGACCGTGAACGGCCTGGCTTCCGATGACGACCAGCTCATCGTCGGCCGCAATTGCTCCCGAAGCGCGGACGACGTGCTCAAAATCCTGGCGTTTCACGGCGAGCGCTCCCGAAAGAGATCCAGGAGCGCGCGCCGGACTGCGGGAGACAACGCGCCAGCGAACGGACTGGACTGCCGGAGGCGCACCGCATCCTCGGACGTTGAGACGAGAAAGCACGCGATGTCGTCCGGCGTCCCTTTCAGGACCTCTTCCCACTCGCGAATGTGGGGCGCGGGATTGCCCGCGTCACGAGCGCTCCAGCGTTTCAAGTTCTCTCTTGCTCGTTCGACTACGCGAGGGTCTTTCATCAGCTTACGCGCCACGAGTGCGTGGAGTGCCAGGCTCCTGACGTCGAGTACCCGGTGGTCGGACCACACGTCTGCGGAGTCCGGTTCCACCCACCTACGTTGCTCCACGAGGCCTGCCGCCCGACGTCGAGCTCGGTATCGGCGCATTCGCTCGGCAGTACGGGAGCTTGAGGGATTGGCCACGTCGTCCCGTAACGCGTTACGGTGAGAGCGCCCATCTAACGCCAGGCCTGACCTCCTCCACTTGACATTGATGACCACGCCAGGGGAGTCCTGAACGCGGTAGGCGGGTGTAGCGCACAAGGCTAGGCGACGGACCTGTTTTTTGGAGTGGACTAGTCGAGCCGGTGTGAGCGTCCCTTGGTTGACTTGCAGCGTGAGGTTGGTCTGTTGCCGGCCGCGCTGGCGTAGGCGGTCTAGGTTCAGCGTCCCTTGAACAGCTGGCGCACGAAAGCGCGCTTCGAAGCATGAACCACCTTGTTGTAGGCGTTGAAGGCGCTCCGCAGACGCCGTAGCTTCGCGGGGAGAATGAGCTCTACGATTTCAATCACGACGCCATCGGGCGCGCTGACGTAGACGTAGCGAATCGGGCCGCTGCGGGTCGGCTCATCGTGGACGTGCACGCCCTGCGTCTCGAGGCGCACGAGATCGGCGTCGAGATTCGAACTCTGAAGCCCAAAATGCGCTACGCCGAACCCAGATCGCACCGCGCCATCGCCAACGTCGGGCGCCGAGGCCGGTTCCATCCCAGGCGGGAATGCGCTCACGACGAGTACCTGGCCGGCCAGCAGCAAGAAGTGGTTTCCGGTGCCGCCCTTGTTGGGCAACGTTCCCATCCGCTCGGCGTCGAAGCAGTCCTGATAGAAGCGCAGCGTCCGCTCCGGGTCGGAGGCGTAGACGTGGATGTGGTCGAGGGCGGTGATCATTGTTGGCTCATATCACAGCCCATGGCTCGAGGAACTGTGCCTACGCCGCGGGTCCGGTTCCCTCGATGGCTGGCGCTTCTTGACCTCGCCCCAAAGGAGCGCACCGCACGCGTAATCGCCGCGAAGCTCTACAATGAGCGCTGTCGCAAAGCGCCAAAGTACGACGGCGTGCAATTCAGAGCTATCATCGTTCGGCTTGAGGAGATCGCCAGATCAGAGTCTAGGGTGCAGCTGGCATTCGAACGGGTGCGTGCTGAAGCCGAATAGCGGCTGGAGGCAGATCGGGGCGTCTGTTTCGACAGGGTGGATTCCGTCCAGCGCTCAGGCATGACCCGCGGCAACGGGCGAAGCACGGCGAGGGAGCGTAGCGACCGGCCGTCGGATTGATGCCCTTGGTTAGGCACAGAGTCCAGAAGCAAAGCAGCGATCAGCCGATTTGAAGGGGATGGAAGTGGTCGGGTTTGCGGGGAGCCTCCAACGCACCAACGGAATGGAGGTCGACCTACACGTCGCCGAGCGCTTTGGAGTCGGTGGCGGCAGAAGCGGTGGGTCGGCGGCAGAGCGCGGCCTTGGTCTCGGCCGCCCCCTCTGGAGGCCGCCGGCGTCCACCCCTTCATCGCCACCGGCACCAGCAGGCGTTTGTGCGGCGTGTAGGTCGCCGTCGCTGGGCGATCGAAGCCGGATCCGGGGATCGAGTCGGCGCGGACTCCTGGGAACAGCGTAGGCGTGTTGAGTTGGCACGCTCGATACCGTCCTTTGAAACCGAGAAGCGGTCGGAGCAGCGCCGTGTGTTGGGCTGCTCGTTCCTGCTGGATTGCGCGCCGACGTTGCCGAGCCTTCAGAAGATCGCGTCAAGGTCCCTTCGACCATGAACAACGCGAACCACCTCAACGGCCGATTCTCGGATTCTGTAGAAGATGAGGAGACGGCCGACGGGGAAGGACCAGAGGCCGGCGAGCAACTCCGGCCTCTGTCGGCCCATCTCCGGCCACTCAGCGATCTTCTGGGTTGTCGCGAGGACTGCGTCGACAAGCCTATCAGCAGCCTCGACGTCGTCTTGGGCCACGTAGACCCAGATCTCAGTCAGGTCGGTCTTTGCCGCCTGCGCGATGAGCAGCTTGGAGGACATCAGGCCGATTTCTTGGCGTTTCGCTGAGCCCGGCCATCGCGCTTGATGGACTCCGCCAGGTCCTTGGTCAGGATCTCGGAACGACCGGAGTCCAGGTCCGCGATGCCCTCCCGAAGGAGATGTCGCAGCTCTTCCCGTCGCAGTTCCCGCAGTTCTTCCTGCTCATGGAGCAAGCGAAGAGCTTCGCGGACGACCTCACTTGCGGAGCGATACAGTCCTGACCGTACTCTGGCTTCAATCCAGCGTTCGAGTTCGTTGGTGAGGGACACGTTCATCTTGGACTCCGATGCTCGATGTCAATATATGCTCAAGACTGACATCAGCCAAGGCGAGAGACGCCAACTCATGCACCGTTGGGCGTTGCTCGGCGTAACACTCGGGCATGACCCGCGGCACCGGGCGAAGCACGGCGAGGGAGCGCAGCGACCGGCCATCGGGTTGATGCCATGGTGAGGCCCAGGGTCCAGGAGCAAAGCGGCGACTAGCCAATGCGAAGGAGACGGAAGTGGTTGGGCTCGGGGGGAGGCTCCCATGCACCAACGGTATGCAGGTCGACCTACACGTCGCTGATCCCTTTGGAGCCGGTGGCGGCTGAAACGATGGGTAGGCGGCAGAGCACTATCCTGGTCTTGGCCGCCCCCTCTGGAGGCCGCCGGCGTCCGTCCCTTCATCGCCACTGGGAGCAGAAGCCGTATGTGCGCTGCGTGTAGGTCGCCGGGCGGGACGACGGAAGGCAATCCCCGGAGATCCTGGCGAGGGGGACGCCGGGCTGGACGGCGGAAACGCTCCCCCCGAGGTTGCCGCCTGCGCCGCGGAGGTCGGACCGTGTCCGACCAGTGTCCGTGCTCGGCCCGGATGAGGAGCGATATCCTGGCCCTGGAGGTGTGTAATGACGATCCGCTTTCTCGGCCTGCTCGCCGGTGCGGTCCCGGTGCTCCTCCTCGCTGGCGGATGCCGGAAGGACGCCTGCGAGCGCGGCGAGGACGACTGCGACCCGCTCACCGAGTGTATCGCCACCCTGGACGGGTACGCCTGCACCGCCTGTCCGAACGGCTGGGAGGATGTGCACGGGGACGGGACGGAGTGCAGGGACCTCGACGAGTGCGCCCTGGGGACCGACAACTGCGCCCCGCAGGGGACCTGCACCAACCAGGCCGGGGGCTTCTCCTGCGGCGCCTGCCCCGCGGGCTACCTCGACACCCACGGCGATGGCACGGTCTGCGACGACGTGGACGAATGCGACGCCGGCACCGATGACTGCGACGCGCTGGCGGTGTGCATCAACGTCATCGGCGGCTTCTTCTGTGGGGCCTGCCCCTCCGGCTACGAGGACACCCACGGCGACGGCACCCTGTGCACCGACCTCGACGAGTGCGCCCTGGAGACCGACAACTGCGACCCCGCGGTCACCTGCACCGATGTCGACGGGGGCTTCGAATGCGGGCCATGCCCGGAGGGCTACGAGGACATCCACGGCGATGGCTTGGTGTGTGGGGACGAGGACGAGTGCGCGCTGGAAGAGGACGACTGCGACCCGGTGGCACAGTGCGTCAACACCCCGGGCGGCTTCTACTGCGGCCCCTGTCCGCCCGGCGACGCGGACCCCAACGAGAACGGGACCCTGTGCGAGCCGTCCTGCGGCGACGGCGTGCGGGAGCCCCTGGAGGGCTGTGACGACGGCAACCGGGACAACGGGGACGGGTGCAACGACGCGTGCATCGTGGAGGGCACCGGTCTGGCGGTGTTCTCCGGTGGCGGGAACTCGATGTTCCTGACCGTCTCCGATGCGGGGGTGGTCTACCTGGGGGCATTCACGGGGGGTGCGCCCCTCCGGATCCACGCGGTGGCCCCGGACGGCACGGTGACCCAGGACATCTTCGTGCCGGAGATCACCTCCAGTGGAAGCGGGGCGGCCGTCGGAGAGGACTTCTACCTGGGGGGCTCCAGGAATGCCGACCCCTGGGGGACCTTCATCCACAAGTGGTCGCCGACGGGCGGGCTGTCGACCATCTGCTTCGAGGAGATCGCCTACTACTACGGGTTCGCAGCTCCCGACCCCAGCACCTTCTACCTGGGCGACTTCGCCGAGATCCGGACGGTGACGGGTGCCGACTCCAGCACCGTCTACCGGGAGTTCCGCGGAGCAGACATCCTTTGGGATCCCGTCGGAGAGCGCCTGCTGGCGGTGTCCGGGGACACCCTCTACGAAGACGATGGCGTCGACGACTTCTATCCCCTGTACACCTTCGAGGCCGGCAATCCCGGACTTCCCGCCATCGATGACGCCGGCTACCTCTACGTGCCCTGTTGGGAGGAATGGGGTGACGAGCACGATCGGATCCCGTGCCCGAGCGGCGCGTTGTGGGTGGTCGCGCCCGACGGGAGTGAGGCTGCCCCCTTGGTGGACTCCGCCCATCTCGTCCACCGGGTGGCCTACGACCCGGCCCAGGACGAGTTGGTGCTCCAGATGGTCCCCTACCTGTACCGGGTCCCCCTCGACGAGGGAGGTGCGAGATGACGATCCGGGCCTTCTGCCTGCTCACTGGTGCAGTCCCGGTGCTCGCGGGCGGGTGTCGGAAGGACGCCTGCAAGCGCGGCGAGCACGACTGAGATCCGCTCACCGAGTGCATCGCCACCCTGGATGGGTACGCCTGCACCGCCTGTCCGAGCGGCTGGGACGACGTGAACGGCGATGGCACGCAGTGCCAGCACTTCGACGAGTGCGCCCTGGGGACCGACAACTGCGCCCCCGAGGTGACCTGCATCAGGTCCGGGGTGCGGCGGGGCGTCCGGTGTCGGGCGGCGGCCTAACAACCAGGATGACCTGCGGGGGCGCGGCGTAGCCGCGACCAAGCCGCGAAGCGGCCGGCCGTCAGCTCGACGCCTCTGTTAGCGAGCGCGACGGGCCTACTCGGCGTCGGCGAAGTCCGAATCATCTGGCACGATGAAGGCAGCCGGTCCAATGCCGCGCAAGCTTCGTCTGCCGTGGATCACTGTGAGAAACAGGATGCAGTCGAGCTGGACCTGGTAGATGACGCGGTACGGTACGACGATGAGCTCTCGGATGTTTGCCACCTCGAACTCGGGGACCACGCGCCCCATCATTGGATGCCGAAGCAGGAGGTCGTGGGACCCTCGAATCCGCTTCAGCAGCCTCCGTGCCGCGCTCGGATTGTCTTCGGCAATGTACTCGAAGATGGCGACCAGATCGCGACGTGCCTGCTCGCTCCATTCGGCCTTCACGAGGTCGCTTCAGCCCGGCTGATGATCTCTTCGAGCTCGGCGAAAAGGTCCTCGCTCGAAACCGTGCGGCCGGCGGCAGTGTCCTCGAGGCCGCGCATCACTTTGCGGACCACTTCTCGGCCCTCCTCGATCTCATCGAGGACCGCAGGGTCCACGAGCACGGCGGCCGCGCGCCCACGGTGGGTGATGACGACTGGGCGCCCAGACTCACTGACTTGGCGCAGGTAAGACGCGATGTTGGACCGGAACTCGTTCACCGGCACCAAGTCCTCGGAAAGGGCGGGTC
>JAFDJI010000917.1 GCA_019307545.1 Deltaproteobacteria bacterium
CCCCTCGATCAGGTACGCGAACGCGGCCTCCGTCACGCAGGCCGAGGTGCCGAAGGCCACGTGGCCGTTGCCGGTCCAGGTCAGCAGCACTGCGTCGTCCAGTGCCTCGGACACCAGCACCGACTCCTCGTAGGGCGTGGCCGGGTCGTTCTCGCCGCCCACCACCAGGATCGTCGGCGCACCTGCCGCGTCCACGAAGTCCGGAAGGGGTTCGTTCACCGTGTCCGCGGCCAGGCAGGTGAGTGGCTCCAGCAACAGGCCCGCCCCGAACAGCGGGCTCTCCTCCATCGCCACCTCGGCGGCGGCGATGGTGTCGTCGTCGTCGGTGGGTAGCGCGAGGTCGTGGCATTGGGTCAGGTAATAGACCGCAAAGGTCGGCCGGTAGTCCCCGGAAGGGCTCCGACCGACGAAGCTGTCGGCGATGGCGAGAAGGGTCTCGGGCATCCCCTGGAGGGCCTCGTCCACCGCGGTTCCGGGCAGCGGCCAGAGATCTTCGGCGTACAGCGGCCCCGCAACCCCGTTCCACGCCCGAGCATAGGTGAGGTCCCGACCCTCGGGGCCGGGAAGTGGCGCGGCGCGCAGGTCAGCGAGGAGCGCCGCGACCGCGCCCTCGGGGTCGTCCGACAGGGGGCACTCCTCCGATCCGGCGCACCAGGCCTGCCAGTCCTCGAAGACCCCCTGGAAACCAGTCACCTGGTCGCCGACGAACTCCTGGTAGGTCCCGCCGGGGCGGCGCACCCCGTCGAGGTACACGGCGCGCAGGCTGTCGGGGTGCGCGTCGGCGTAGAGTTGTCCCAGCGACGCGCCCCAGGAGAACCCCATGTAGGTGAACGGCTCGTCGCCCAGCAGCGTTCTCACCTCCTCGAAGTCCGCGACCGTGTCCAGGGCGCCCAGGTTGTCCGCCAGGAGGGGGTCGATGTCTCGGCAACCCCCCATCCAGTCGGCGCGCGCCGCGCGCTGGGCGTCGAACGCCTCCCCCTCCAGGGCGTCGAACTCCAGCTCCATCAGGGCGTCGATGGCGGGCATGCACGCGCTCAGCACGCTGCCATGCTCGGTCCCACGGGGATCGATGGCGACCAGGTCGAACCGCTCCGCAAGCTCGGGGTAGGCGTTGGCGAAGCCCTCGACCCGGGGGGTCGTCCAGCCGCCGGGGCCGCCGTAGTTCATCACCAAGGGGCCGATGCGGTTGCCGGTGGCCCGATACCTGGCCACCTGCAGGATCAGCTCCCCCGCGCCCGGGCGGTCGCGGTCGGCCGGGACCTCCACCTCCAGGCACTCGACCTCGCCGCAGGGAAACCAGCCGAGCCCGTCGTCGTAGGGGTCGTCGCACCCGACGAGCGCCGCCACTGCCACCAGGCCCAGCCGCATCAACGCCTCCTCCTGGAAATGTAGCGCGGGACGGTCAGGATTCCCCGCCGGCCTTGGCCAATCGCTCCGCCACCCGCACGGCCACCTCCGTCGCGTCCTCGAAAAGGCCCTGGGCCGTCAGCGCCGCGTCGATGCCTCGCCAGCAGACCAACCAACCAGCCGGTCCCTGGGGGTCTTCCAGGGCGACCGGCCACAAGGCATCGTCGGGCTGGGGTTCCTGCCAGGCGGTACGGGCGTCGTCGATGACGGTGGACCGGTCTTCGATGCCCATCAGCAAGAGATCCGCCCGCGATTGCAGGCAGCGTTGCAGCGCATCGCGGGCGACACGGGCCGCCTTTTCCCTCTCCGCTGCGTGCCGTTCCCGCTGCGCCCGTTCCACCTTGCGGCGCCAACGACGCAACGGCTGCACCTGGCTCGCCAGACCCACGACACCCAGCAAGGCCTGGTTGCTCCCGGATCCCAGCAGGACCAACGCCCCGTCGGCGGGCTCGGTTCCCCACACCACCGCACTGTCCGCCCGCAGCCGCGCCGCCACCTGGCGAAGGGAGGCTTCGCCCTGTGGTCGCTCCAGCAGCGGCGCGGTGAGCCAGGCGGCGACGCAATCCTCGGCGGTGAGCTCTGCGGATCCGGAGCGCTGCACCCGCTTCGCCAGGATCCTGCACAGGCGGCGCCGGGTCCTGTACCCGGACCGGATCGCGTCGGATGCGAGGCCGAAGAGCACGGCCACCTGGGCCTCGACGCGCTCCATCTGCTCCTTGGTCAGGTCCGCGGAGCGCCAACTCGGAT
>JAFDJI010000918.1 GCA_019307545.1 Deltaproteobacteria bacterium
CTGGTGCTCTCGGAGCACCTGGCTGGCCCGGGGATGCACCATCCCGACGAGTCGGATGGGCCCATGCCGCCTCTGGACCGTTGGAGACGGGCATTGGGGTGTGTGCTGGAGGCGCTGGTGCTGCTCAGCCTGGCCGAGGAGATGGGCCGGGCCCCGCGGGAGGACTGGATGTGGCGAGGGCTCGCGGTCGACATCGCGGACCGCGCGGTCCCAGAAGCGGGCCTGGCCCAGCCCGACCTGGCCCTGGCGGTCACCACCGGAGATCCGGGTGCGCACCCCCGCGCCGGCGTTGCGGCGTGGAGGGCGGTGCGTGCCCGAGGCGACGTTCCGTGGGCGGTGGCGCGGCGATGGCTCGGGGATCGGCCCCCCGAAGCCGAGGAATGGCTCGCCTTGGGAAGCTGGGTGCTCGGGTCCTCTGGGATCGCCTCGAAGCTGCCCATCCCAGTGGAGCGGGTGGCGGCAGTCGACATTCCCGCGACGCTCGGGCCCTGGCGATGGCAGCCGCTGGCGGTGCCGGCCCATCCGAGGGGGGGGCGGGTGGTCATCGAGGGGGATGCGGCGATCGTCCAACCCTGGGCCTCCGCAGACCAGCCGTTACGGACCCTCGCGGCGGCGGGGGTGGGGGGCGGCTCGCTGTCGCCGGACATCGGTGGTCCCGCGGGATCGTGGGCGGTCACCAGCGCGCGCGCGTTTGGGGAGGTCTTCGGCATCCGGGGCATCTCGTTCCAGCTCTCGACGTCCGGGGCGCTCCAGATCGTGTTGGCGGATGCCTTCGTCGGACCACTCTCCGCGCTCGAGGTGGCCGAGCAGGTGGGGACCTCGGGGCTGGTGTCGGGGCGCTGGAAGGTGGCCGGGGCGTGGACCCTCCGCTTCACCCGCATCGCCGATCAGGGGCTCACCCTGCACGGGCGGCAGAGCGCCAGCTTCCGCATCCCCACGGGCGGCGTGGGGATGGCCGAGTGGCTCCACGCGTTGGAAGACAGCGCCTGGCGGTGGGAGGATCGGGGAGACAAGCTGGTCCTGCTCGGGACCATGATGGGGGGCGACGTCGAGATGTGGTGGCGGCCCGAGGGGAAGCGCGGGCTCCACTGACCTTGGGCTCGGAGCCCAAGCGCTTTGCGCTACGGGCTCCCAGGGCTCCCCGGTCAAAACGCGAACATTCACGCCGCGAGCCTGTGGCTCGCTGGCGTGTCGAATCACCTCCAGACTGCGGCCCGGAAACCCGACCCAGCAGAAGACCGGGAGAGACGGCGAGCCAAGTTCACGGCGAAATAGGCCGCTGGATCGTCGTCCTAGCGCTGGTCGCGCAGCGTGTTCGCCAGGTACTGGGCGGCGGTGCGAAAGTCCCATCCGGTCTCGTCGCGGATGTGCTCCACTGCTCCGGCGAGGCCGTACTGCTTCACCATCTGGGCGACCTGCTCGGGCGTCGGTCCCTGATGACCTTCCTGCTGCCTGGTCTGTTGGAGCGTTTCCCGTGACTGTTGCTCGCGCAACTCGCGTTCCGTCGGTTCCCGCTTCTTGGCCTTGTGCTTCTTGCTGCTCTGGCGGTGGGCCTCGGCGTTACGCTGGACCGCCTGCGCACGACGCACCTCGGCGTCCTGCGCTGCTATGGCGGCCTTCCGCAGGTCTCCGCGTGCTTGGGCGCCAAAGTACACGTCGTCCCAGGTCTCGGAGGGCCAAGGGCGCTCGGGGAGGGCCGTCTTGGGCCGGTCGATCTCCGAGGGCCAGCTCATGGTGAAGGGCTCCATCTCGAGCGGCTCGAAGGCGGGGGGCCGATCGATCTCGGCGATCAAGGACTGGATGTCAGCATCCGCGTAGCCGCGCCATCTCTTCCGACTTCCCAGGGCGCCGAGGACCGCGGCACCCATGAGGAGCACGCCCAGGAACGCGCCGATCGCGAGAGGGATCCACAACATGTGCGACCTCCGAGCAACACATCCTACGTGATCGGCCGCCGCCATGTGGTTGAATCCCTGTCTTGCCCTGATCGGGGGTCCCATGGAGGCGCACGCCGGGTTCCTGTCACTCCTGGCGCCGTTGGTGGCGATCGGGTTGGCGCTGGCGACCCGAAAGGTCGTCCCGTCGCTGGCGACGGGTGCCGCGGTGGGGGCGCTGGTCTCCGCTGGGGGGGCGCCCGTTGCGTCCCTGAGCG
>JAFDJI010000919.1 GCA_019307545.1 Deltaproteobacteria bacterium
GCGACTTCGACGGGCACTACGTCCTCGGCAAGCTCACCGTCCAGCCGACCTCCGAGCACCGGTTCACGGCATTCCTCCAACTCGATCCCACCTCCATCGACAACGGGATCCAGGGCGACCCCTTCGTCAAGCCGGAAGCACAGGAGCGGCAGGCCCAGGGTGGGTTCGCGTCGCAGGTCCGCTGGCAGTGGTTCCTCTCTCCCGAGACCAACATGGACACCCAGGTGGTGGTCCAGAAGAGCTACATCGAAGTCAACGCGGTGCCGTGCACCCACAACCGTGACATCGGCTACCACCCCTGTCGGCCCGACGAGCCGGAAGGGTACGTGGACTGGGAGACCCCGGGCCGGGTGGGCTCCTACGGCGCCTATGACTCCGTGAACTACGGCTACTTCTACTTCGACGACCGGTTCCGGTACCAGGCGTCCTCGAAGATGTCGCTGCTCGGCATCGATGATCCCCTCGGCGGCACGCACGACTTCAAGTTCGGCGTGGAGGCCGTCCAGACGGTGTGGGATCAGCTCCAGGGCTACTCGGGCAACACCCTGTACGTCGATCTGAACAACGTCACCTACGACCCCGAGACCTTCCAGAACTACTACTGGCTCGAGATCACCGGCCCCATCAAGTTCCGCACCTCCGGGTCCCAGTGGAACCTGTTCGCGCAAGACAGCTACAAGCCCTTCGCGAACCTCACCGTCAAGTACGGCGTCCGCTTCGACAACTCGGTGATGCGCAACGACCTCGGGGAGCCGGTGCTCACCGGGGCGCTCTGGGGGCCGCGAGTGTATGCGGCGTGGGACCCCTTCGGCGACCAGAAGACCAAGATCGCCGGTGGCTACGGCCGGTTCAACGACACCGGGCGGCTCGGCGTCGCGAGCTTCACCTCGGCCCGAGGCTATGGTTCCAAGCTGTACCTGGGTGAGTTGTTCAATGACAGCCAGGGCGGCGGGTTCCTCAACGGCCAAGCGCAGATGTACGACATCGACCCGCGCGGGAACCCGAACATCGCGCACGACAACCTCAAGATGCCCCGGGTCGACGAACTCATCCTCATGGTGCACCGCGAGATCATCGAGGATGTGGCCTTCCGCGTGAACCTCGCCGGCAAGTTCACCCGCAACATGTACGAGCCCGACGAGACAAACGTCATCTACGATGAGGACGGCTCTGCGGTGATCGGCTCGCGCTATGGCGACCCGTACAACGACATCATGCGCCTACGCACCCCGGCGCTCGCGCTCCGCGACTACTACCAAGCCGACTTCGTACTCGACAAGATCCCGTCCCGGCGGTGGTTCGCTCGGCTGACCTACTCCTACACCCAGTCGATCGGCTCCTCCACCTCGGCGCTGTCGGGCTCCTTCCTCAACGACCCGCAGACCCAATACAACTACGGGCCCACGGGCACCGACCTGCGCCACGTCGTCAAGGCCTATGGCAACTGGTCACTGCCGACCGACCCCTGGGTGCAGAACATCGGTTTCTTCCTCGAGTACTACAGCGGGGCACCCCTCGAGAGGCGCTACTGGTCCGACGAGAACTTCGGCTACTCCCTGCGCATCCGCGACCGGGGCGTCTACTTCCGCTTCCCGGCCCAATGGTCGCTCAGCGTGAAGTTCTCCCAGGACATCGACGTGCGCAAGGGCAAGCTGATCCTCGATCTGGAGGCGAACAACATCTTCAACAACCGCGCTCCGGAGAACCTCTCGTCCCTCTTCTACACCGAGAATCGCCTGTTCATCTACAACCGCCAGGACCCGCTGCGCCTGCAGCTTGGCCTCCGGTACGTGTTCTGAGGTCCACCCATGCGTCGCGCACTGCTCATCATCGCAATCGCCTCGGCCATCGCCGGGTGCACCTACAACGAGGGCCTGGAGATCCACAACATCCAGGGAAGGGTGGTCCTGCCCGAAGAGGTGGGTTCTCGGGTCACTGACTCCGGCAACGAGATCATCGACGATGCCCGGCTGATCGGTCCCGTCTACCTCGGCCTCTACCCGTCGGTGCGGAGTGGGCTCCGCGAGTACCCCCACCCCGAGGTGGGCCCCGTGTTCCAGCAGGGGACACCGGGCGACACGTACCCCTATGGAGGCACCAGCATCGGAGACATCCGATACGCCTGCATGGAGTTCCTCGTCTGCAAGGTGG